>WFYH01000051.1 GCA_015490215.1 Aquificaceae bacterium | reverse complement strand
GTGTCTATGTTTATCTTGGTTCGGGTGAGTTCCGTCTTTACCACCAACTCAATCTGCTTGGCAAGGTCCGCCAACGCTATCATCTTGGCGATCCTCTTCTGTTCCGCATAACCTTTCCCGGGAACCTTGCGGGCTACACCCACCCCTCCGAGAACACCCCCGTAGTTGGGATTACTGACCCACACGGGCAGACCGTTTACTATGGGGTATTTGGTTTTCGGGGTTTCCCTCTTGGCTACGCTCGTATACGCCTTGGGAAGCTCTTTTTTCTTAGGAGGTCCCCTTCTTTTTTCCCCTTCAAGGGTAAGGTCTTTGGCGGGCTTTGTGGCTTCCCTCTCAAGCTCTTGGAACGCCTTTTGAGCTTTGGCGATTTGCTCTTCTTTAGAAGGGGAGGGCTGAGCCTTTTGAGCCTTGGGTCCGCAGGCTAAAATTCCAAAGAAGAGGGCAAGAAAGAGTAAAACCCTCATAGCAGCTGTGCCTCCACCTCGGTGGCGTTAAACCTTATCAGCTTAAG
The DNA here is from genome assembly GCA_015490215.1 of Aquificaceae bacterium. Lineage (GTDB taxonomy): Bacteria > Aquificota > Aquificia > Aquificales > Aquificaceae > Hydrogenivirga. The sequence goes on along the minus strand of WFYH01000051.1, from coordinate 4,477 downwards.
CTCGGGTATCCTCTCTATGGCGTTTGCCAAGTATACGGTGTTGTCAAGGTATACCACCCTGAACTGTCCGAGACCTATATCTTCAACGGATTCAACCCAAGGGACCCTCTGGAGCTTTTCCTTGATAGAGAAGTTCTGCGTCGTGGAGCGTACCCCTTTCACTATTACGGTTACCACCTTCTTCTTCATAGCTCTGTATCTGTCTATCTTGCCCATTATGTCCGCACCGAGCTTTTTAGCCAAAGCCTCCATGGCTTTATAGCCCGCATCCGTTTCGTTCAGCGCCCTTCCCACGGCAGAAAGAGACCCCGAAGCTACTATGCGCATACCCCTGTTGTCCCTCGTAAGCAGATAATAGGTAAGCCTTGCGGTTACCACGTTAAAGGGTGAGCTTATACCGTAGCCTATATCCTGTCCCTGCCTTGTGGAGGGTACCAGCTCCACTTTGCCCACCACCATGGCACCGGAAAGGACCCTCGCCATGTAAGCCCTCAGGAGAATGAACCTTCTTTGGGCGATGATCTTTTCTATTACAAAGGGATCAACGTTGGGGTTGGCTGTAAAGTCGTATACCTTAAAACCTTGCTGGTTTAGGATGTTCACCAATTCCGTGGTGACGGGGTTCATCTCGTCAAGTTCCACCGAGTGGGGGTTCTTTACCACCACGAGAACGCTGAACATGGTATCGCTGGATATGAGGCTCAGAGCCTTTTCCGCTTGGGTGGGATATACGCACCCTTTGATCTTTATCCTTACCATATCCGCAAAGTTCTCTTCGCTGAGAATCCGCACATCCTTTATGAACCCGCCCACCTGATTTTTAATGACCTCGTCAAGGAGCTGGAAGTTGTGAAGGATCGTCTTAACACTCGTTGTAACCCCAAGAGCTTTTTCTATGGCGTCCCACTTAGCACGGGCGTAAGCCTCCGCTTTGGCGGAAGCCCTGTCACCTCCTATTACGGAAGCCTCGCCTACACCTGTGGAAGGAATACACCTTGCCCCAGCGGGTTCAGGGGTGGTTCGGGCTACGGTCCTTTGGGTATATTGAGATTCGGGTCTGCGGGGCGGAGGGACTACAGTTTTGGGTCTTTGAGGGGGCGGTGAAGTTTTTGAGAGGGGAGGGGGAGCCTTCTTTTTACCCGTATACAGAGCTATCTTCAGATCGCTAACCAGAGCTGGATTGTCCGCATAGGGAGCGTTTGTTGCGTATCTTCTGTAGAAGTAAAGGCTTATACCCCTTATAGGCTTTTGGGGTCTGAAGGTTTCCATGGCTATCTTTGTGCCGTTGAGGAACAGGGAAGCTCTCCCGTTTTTCACAGAAAGAGCCACCTTGTGCACCTGCTGGGCGGGAGCTTTACGGGAATACTCCCTGAGGGCGTTAAAATCCTTGGGCTTTGTATCTATTCCCGCCTCAAGGGATTCACAGGTTCCGATCATGGTTATGTAGCTGTTTCCGAGAACACCGTATCTATCTTTGGCTTTTGCACTTTTCAGAGCCTCCTCTGAGAAAAGGTTTACCGCAACGTAGGGGCAACCTTCTTTGAAAGCGAGGAAGTTAAACTCAACGGAAAAGTTGTCTTTTAAGTTAAGCTCTTTGTAGAGCAACAGCCCCGCATCAAAGGGTCTTATCCAGCGTTTCCCTTTGTAGTCCACACACTCGTAGCTTCCGCTGGTGACCTTAAACTCTTCAAAAGCCCCTCCTACAGGACAAGAGTCCTTGGTGAAGGAGAAAATGACCTTGTCACCCGGTTCAAACCTTGAAGAGGTTCCGAAGGGGCTTCCCCACAGGATGGGAAACCCCAGAGCTATCAAAAGGAGAACCGTCCAAAGCATAACTCTCCCCCTTAGAAGAGCTTCTTGATAACGCTTCCTCCCTCAAGGGGTTTCCTCTCTACCACCTGTCCCAGCTTTACCCTCATTATCTGGGACTTTTCCCCTTGAACCACCGTCCAAGCTTTGTCGGTTTGTATCTGCTTGGAAACTACGAGGGTCACAGGAAGCTTTATCTGATCACAGGTCTTCTTGCCCGTCAGGGGATCTTCCACCTCTTGGAAGTCTATGACGAAGAACTCCTGCCCCTCTTTGACACCGTTTTTTGTTCCCACGTTGATGAGGGCGAACCTCTTGCTTTGATCCGGAGCAGTTCTGAGCTGAATTATGTAACCCCTGAGGGGGAAGAGTTTGGAAAGCTCGGGTCTGATGTCTTCAAGGGCTTCCTGAGCAGCCTTTTTTGCTCCGCCTATTATGGAGTCAAAGTTAAAGGTGGGTGTCTTTCCGAGAACCTCCCTTCCCGAAACCGTCTTGGAGAGTATAACCTCTCCCGTCTGCGTGTCTATGACCTTAACGACCAGATCAACGGTGAGGTTCCACCCTTCCTGAGTGGAAGCACCCGCAGCCAAAGCGGTTCCCAAAAGACCCAAATGCTCGGTAAGTCCCCTTTTGACGCTTTCTCCTATTTCCACCCACTTGAGGTTTATGTTGTTTACCGCACCGGTAACTATATAGCGGACCCCTGCTAACTGACCTATCTGAACGGCGGTGTTGGGATCAACGAGACCGGACATCTGGAACTTTTGCTCCTGAAGGACCTTTTGGAGATCCCTTCTGGTGTATATTTTCATTCCGCCTATGTTGGCAAGCTCCGCTACAACCGCCTCCGCTACGCTTTCGCCGAGCTTTGCGTTAACATCCCTTGAAATGGTCTGAGCCTGCTTTTCCCACTGACCTTTTTCCGCTTCCCCTCCTACGTAACCTATCCCTACACCTCCGGGACCTCCTACCACACCTATGGCTCCCGCATGAACCTCTTGTCTGCTATATTTACCCCTTGCCTGAGATTGAACCACCTTAGCTAGGTCAAAGGTGGTATTGTTGGCAAAGTCCACAACTGCTATCTTGGGAACGACGTTTTCGTAAGCCACTCTACAAACTTCGGGTATCTGAACCCTTATCCTGTCCTCGGGTGTAATCTGATAAGCGGTGGGATCAATATCGGGAGCTTTGGTCCCGCAGGCGACAAGAAAAGCTACTGAAAAGGGAGCTACAAGGAGATATCTTTTGAACATGCTCCACCCTCCTTTAGTAAGTTCTAACCTTAATTCTAACATGCAAAGTTGTGTCGTGAAAATTACCAAGCACCTATTTTTGAAAATGAGTTTCAGAGATAATTTGATAATAAGTTGCAAAATTTTAACCGCTCCCTACGGTTTGAAAAGTTGTGACCGAGGATTAGAAATCTACTTTAAAAGTTATAGAGAAAGAATAGGAGATCCGGAAATTCCTCTAAGTATGCTTGACCTCTCGGGCTTCTCGGAAAAGATGATCTTGGTTTACAAAACGCTCAAAGAAAAGGTGCCTTTCGGTGAAACCATAACCTACAGTGAACTGGCAAAGCTTTGTAAAACGAGTCCGAGGTTCGTAGGTTTGTGCATGAAAAGAAACCCCTTTCCACTTCTTATACCGTGCCACAGAGTTGTTGCAAAAGAAGGGTTAGGAGGTTACTCTCAGGGGCTTGATATAAAAATTCTTCTCCTAAGGCATGAAGGAGTTAGAATACCACGGAAAAGTTATGGCGCTCCTTGAGATAAAAGATCTCAAGCTTTGGTATGGGGATAAGCAGGTTCTATTTGATGTGAGCTTTTCTCTCGGAGAAGGGGAAATCCTGTGCATAGTAGGGGAATCCGGCTCCGGTAAGTCCTCCATACTCTACTCGGTGATGGGTTTGTTGCCTAACTATGCAAGGGTTAAGGGAAAAATTATCTTTGAAGGTGAAGATCTTCTGTCTGCAGGCGAGGAGAAAAAGAGGGCTATAAGAGGAAGAAAGATAGGGATGGTCTTTCAGGAACCTTCCGCTTACCTTGACCCGTTGTTTACAGTCGGTTCGCAGGTGGAAGAAGCCTACAGGATACACTTTCCCGAAGCAGGAGACTCAGAAGAGAAAGCCCTGCAGGCTATGAAAAAGGCAGGCATACCCGATCCCCAGGAAAAATACGGTCTTTACCCACACCAGCTTTCCGGAGGACTCAAGCAGAGGGTATGCATAGCTACCGCTTTGGTATGTGATCCACCCCTGATCCTTGCGGATGAACCCACCACAGCTCTTGACGTTTCCGTTCAGAAGAGGATTCTTAACCTTTTCTTAACTCTCAAGGAGGAGGGCAGATCAATTATCTTGGTTACCCACGATTTCGGAGTGGTGGCACAGATAGCGGACAATGTTATAGTCCTTAAGGAAGGGCGCATCGTTGAACGTGGGAGTGTTTTTGAGATCTTTGACAATCCCAAGGATCCTTACACCAAACAGCTTTTGGAGGCCATTCTTTTATGACCACCATTTCTATATCCTCGGCTGTCGCAGATTAATTTAACCCGAGTTGCCACCTATGAATTATCTATGGGCTTATAATATATGACATGGATGTCATAATAAGGAGGCAACCATGGTTCCTCGGGTCTATGTGGGCTACGAGTGGTTCGG
>WFYH01000050.1 GCA_015490215.1 Aquificaceae bacterium | reverse complement strand
CACAAAAGCCCTAAGAACTTCTCCCTCACCTACTACGCTACGGATATGGAGTTTGAGGATTTTTCCCCGTAAAGGAGTTTGCTCTGATAACCGGAAGTGGATAGAAACATTCACCCCTACTTCTCAGCCGAATTCTTTAGTGCCTATAAACCATCGGGGCGAGCGGACTTGAACCGCCGACCTCCGGCTCCCGAAGCCGGCGCTCTGCCACCTGAGCTACGCCCCGTTGAATTTATAAGTTTACCACTCTTCAGCCTCTTAGCGCCTTGACCTTGGAGCCTAAACCTTCAAAGAGTTCGTAGACTATGGGGATAACGTAAAGGCTGAGGGGTAGGGAGGTTGCCAAGCCTCCTATGACTGCCACCGCAAGGGGTTTCCTCAGCTCCGCACCTTCGGATATTCCGAGGGCTACCGGAAGCAGGGCAAACATTATCGTGAAGGTGGTCATCAGTATGGGTCTGAGCCTCTCCTTTCTTGCTTTCATTATCGCTTCCCGAACGGGCAGACCCTCCTTCCTGAGTTGGACTATACGTTCAATAAAGAGCACCGAGTCCCTCGCCACGAGACCCACCAGCAGTATCACCCCAAAGTAGGAGGGAATACTCAAAGAGTCTCCGGTCAGATAGATGAGACCGAAGACACCTGAAACTGCAAGGGGCAGGGTCAGCATAACCGTAAAGGGATGGATTAGGCTCTCAAAAAGGGAAGCAAGGATCATATAAACCCCCACGACCGCCACGATTAGTGCTAAGAACAGCCCCTCAAACGCCCTGCTGAACTCCTTGGTGTGACCTGTAGCTTCAAAGGTGTAGCCCGGGGGAAGGTTTTCCTTCAAGAAACCTTCAATTTCTTCCACCGCCTCACCTATGGACTTGTCCCTGAGGTTTGCAAAGAGGATAAAGGAGTATTGGCGGTTGAACCTGTTTATGACGTTGTAGCCGGGAGCGAGCTCGTAGTCTACCACCGCCGTTATGGGGACAAGCTCACCGTTTTTTGCCCTTACGTATACGTTCTTCAGGTTCTCAAAGGTTTTAAGGAAGCTCTCTTCCGCCTTTATATAGACGTCGTAGCTTTCCGAGCCGAGTTCATAGGTTCCTATCCAGAGCTTACCGAAGAGGGCATTTAGTGTATCGCTCACGTCCTTTACGCTTATACCCAGATCCGCAAGCTTTTCCCTGTTTACCTCTATCCTTATCTCGGGCTGGTTGACCCTTATGTCCGTATCCACATCCTCGTATCCGCCCACCGACTTCAGATACTCAACGAGCTTATCTGCTATGCGGGCAAGCTCTTCCAAAGAGTCTCCTTTTACCGCATACTGGATATCCGTCTGCCTACCTCCCCGTGCACCTACTATTGAAGGCACCTCCACCGATGCCCTCACGTCCCTGAGTTTCTTCAGTTCGTCCCTTATCATGTTCATGACCACCTTCTGGTGAGGTCTTTCACTTCTGTCTTTTAGGGTTACGAAGAACATACCTCCGTTAACGGTGGGACTTACCAGCCCCTCCCCTACAGCCATACCGTATCTAAGGACGTAGGGGTTTGAAATGATGATCCTCTCTATCTCCCTTGCCTTCTTGTTGGTAAACTCAAAGGAAGAACCCAGCGGGGTTTCAAACCTTACTATAAACCTGCCCTCATCTACCACAGGGAAGAACTCCTTCTTTACCTGACCAGCAAGGTAAAAGCCTACAGCCACCGTTGAGAAGGAAAGGGCGAGAACTATAAACTTGTGTTCAAGCGCCCAGTGAAGGGTTCGGTCAAAGATCCTCTCAAATCTCTCGTAAATCCTCACGAATACGTTCTTGTATCCCACGCTGACCAGCCTTGCGGAGAGCATCGGGGTAAAGGACACGGAAACCAAAAAGGATATGGCTATGGCGGTAATCAAGGTCAGGCTGAACACCCCGAAGAATATCCCCACCGGTCCCTTCAGAAAGAGGATGGGAAGGAAGATAACTATCAGCGAAGAGGTGGAGCTAAGGAGCGCAAATATGACTATCCTCGTTCCCCTTTCCGCCGCCTCTGTGCCTCTCAGACCCTCTTCCGCCCTTCTGTATATGCTCTCTAAAACAACTATGGCGTCGTCTATGACTATCCCAACCGCTATGGCGAGGGCAAGGAGGGAGATGGTGTTTAAGGAATTGCCCGTAAGGTTGAGGAAGAAGACGGTTCCCAGTATGGATATGGGGATGGCGGAGACGGGTATCAGGGTGAGCTTCAGATTTCCCAAAAAGACAAAAACCATAAGGGCGGTCAGAAGGCTTCCTACGGCTATCTCGTGCAGGGCATCCGATACGCTCCTCTTTATGAAAACGGAAGCATCGTAGTTTACATCTATGCTCACGCCCTTGGGTGCTACCTTCCTGAGCCTTTCTATCTTCTCGTATACCCCTCTGGCTACCTCAACCGTGTTGGTCTTGCTCTCTTTGTAGACTATCAGGGCAACCGCAGAACGCAGATTAAACCTGACGGCGTTTCTCTTCTCCTCGTAGGAAAACTCCGCATGCCCTATATCCCTCACCCTCACCCCGTTCTTTATGACGAGCCTGTTTATCTCCTCCGCATCCCTGAACTTTCCCACTATGCGGAGTATGTATTCCCTGTTTTTGCTGTATATCCTCCCAGCAGGGGATTCAACGTGGTTGTTTCTAAAAGCTGAGATCACATCCGCCACGGTGATGCCCCTTTCCTTCATCTTTTTGGGATCCACTCTTATCCACATCACCCTGTCCCTGAAGCCCCCGAGGTGCACCTCCGCCACACCCTTTACCCGTTCAAACTCCCTCTTTACCACCTTGTCCGCAAAAAAGGCGACCGTGTCGTAATCTACATCCCCGTGGACGAGGACAGCCATTATGGGGGCAAGGGAAGTGTTCAGCTTTCTGACAACGGGCGTGTCAACCCCTTCGGGCATCCTACGGTAAGCCCTCAGGACTGCATCCCTGACCTCCTGCGCCCCTACGTCTATGTCCTTGTCAAGATCAAAGACCACGCTTATACGGGATATCTCCGCATAGCTACGTGAGACTATGGTGTCCACCCCGCTTATGCTGGCAAGCTCTTCCTCTATAACCCTCGTGACGACCGTATCCACCACGTAGGGGTTTGCCCCGTCGTAAACGGTCGTTACGGTGACCACCGGAAAGTCAACGTCGGGAAACCTGTCTACGGGTATGTTCCTGTAGGCGTATATACCGAGGATCACAAAAGAGAGCATAAACATGAAGGTGGTTACGGGTCTCCTGATAAAGAAGGAATACATACCTCAGCCCCACCTGAGCTTTTCTCGGAGTATGGAGAAAAAGTCCTTATCCGGGTGAAGGTATATCTCACATACCCTTTTCGATCTTTTCACCTCAACGGTGTCCCCCCTTTGCAGGAAGAGACCCTTTTGTCCGTCCATGGTGAGAAAGCAGGCTTTGTCTTCCGATATTACCCTGAGCCTCAGACCGAAGTCGGGAGGTAGAACCACCGGTCTGTTGGAAAGGGTATGGGGGCAAATGGGGACAAACAGAAGGTTTTCCGAGTCGGGATATATTATGGGTCCTCCCGCAGACAACGCATAGGCGGTGGAACCCGTAGGCGTTGAAACTATCACCCCGTCCCCGAAGACCCTCACCATAAAGTTTCCGTTTGCGAAAACCTCTATCTCGGTAATGCGGGCTATGGCGCTCTTTGAAACCACCACATCGTTCAGGTAGTCCCCGAGGAACCTTCTTCGGGGACCCCTCAGGAGGGTTACGGAAAGCATTATGCGCCTTTGCCTTTTTCCCTTACCTAGCAGGATCTCTTTTAGGATGTCCACAGCCTCGTGGCGCTGGACCTCCGTAAGGAAGCCGAATCTCCCCTCGTTCACCCCCAGAAGGGGAATGCCGAAGCGGGAAGCCATCCGGGCACCCGCCAAAAAGGTCCCGTCCCCTCCTACTACAACCATAAGGTCAAAGCCTCTTAGGTTTACCCCTCTCTCTGCGGAGGGTCTGTTGACCCTTTTGTATACCTTTATCCCCCTTGTTTTTAGGAAGTCCTCTATCTCCTCGGCGGTTGCCTTCGCCCTTTGGCTGTCTTTCAAAAGCAGGAAGATCCTTTTCATACCATTTGATCTATGATTTCGCAGAGGACGTGCCCGAGGGTTATGTGACACTCCTGAATGCGGGGTGTCTCGTAGGAGGGGACTATAAAGGAGTAGTGGGCTATCTCAGCCACCCTGCCCCCGTTTCTTCCCGTGAAGGCTACCGTGGTGGCTCCCAAGTCGTGAGCCTTTTTGAGACCTCTGATGACGTTCTCCGACTCTCCCGAAGTGGTTATGCCTATAGCTACGTCACCGGGGGTGCAAAGAGCTTCTATCTGCCTTTCAAAGATGGTTTCAAAGCCGTAGTCGTTTCCCACCGCCGTAAGGATGGAGGTGTCTGTGGTAAGAGCTATGGCGGGCAAAGCCCTCCTCTCCTTTTTGAACCTTCCTACTATCTCCGCCGCTATGTGCTGGGCGTCGGCGGCGCTCCCCCCGTTTCCGAATAGGATTATCTTGTTTCCATCTTTCAGGGCGGTAGCCATAATGCTTCCCACTTCGTAGATCCTTTCCTTGTAGAGTTCCACGAAGGCGAGCTTTACCTCCGCGCTCTCCTTGAAGGCGGAAACTATGAGATCAAGCATGCTTCGCCGCTTGAGTGTTCTTTTCGTAGAGCTTGGTAAGGTTTTCGCTCCTCAGCGTTATCCAGTTGCTCCTGTAGAGGTGAACCTCGGGCTTGAGTGGAGGCTCTGCATACCTCCTTAGGATCTTAACCTCACCCTCTTGTGGCAGGCTTTCGGCGAGGGTTCTCCAGAAGGCAATATCGTCAAAAGCCCACGGCAGAAACTTCCTTCCCTTTACCTCTCCGAAAAGGGTTGAAAAGGTCCCCTCACTTTCACCCATCAGGCTCATGGGAACCTTTATGGTAGCCCTCAGGGCAAGCCCAAAATCGTAGGGAGAGGAAACTATGAGGTGCTCAAGCCTTTCGGCAAGATCCTCAAGGGTTTCCCTGTCGTAGTATTCGTTGATATCCTCACCTATTACCACTATACTTTGGATGTTCCCGCTGAGGGCTTCCTCCATTACCGCCCCTATGTCCGAGTAGATATCCTTTAGCCTCTCATACAGCCCGTATACGTTGCCATCTTTGTGAAGGAGGAGAACTTCAAATCCCTTCTGGGAAAGTTTCTTTAGCTTTGCTCCCAGTTCCTCAGCTTCTTGCCCGTATACACCCGTGGTGTTGGCTATGATTACGCCTTTTCCTTCCAGCCTTTCCACCTCATCCAAGGTGATAGGCTCGGGGTTAAATTTTCTGTCCCTTACCCCTTCGCCTACCCTATAGACCTTACCTTTTATGTAATAGCTAAGAACAGGAGCGATTGAGGTTACATCCTCTCCCACGAGAACGTAGAAGTCAGCTCCCTTTATGCTGTCAAGGGAGGGAGGCTTGTAGTCACCGAAAGCCTGTGCCACCTTGAAGAAATCCGCAGTCTGCGGAACGGTAACGTAAGCGCCTACCGACCTTGCCACCTTGATGAGGCTGTCTATTATCTCGTTGGGAAGGTAGGCGGAAAGTATGAAGGCGCTCTGGCGCTCCTTCACCGACAGGATTGAGTTTATAAGATGAACGGTATTGCCTGCGCTTTCCTCCCTGCGGTGGGCGTAAGGTTTTAGGAGCCTGTCAACGTTGAGGGCATCGTATCCGAAAAAGGCTTTGGCGCATACGTTCAGCTCGTCGGTGGGTTTGGTTCTGTAGACCTTTCTCTTGGATCTCCAGTCGCCCACCCCGTATTCTATCTGAATCTCACAGCCCACCGGGCACAGGTTGCACCTCGTGGGTTCCCTCTTAAGGAGCCAGCTCCTTGACCAGAACTTGAAGGGCTTGGAGAGTATAGCCCCCACGGGACATATGTAGACGCATATCCCGCACATCTCGCAGGAGGAGGTGTCCATGGGTCTGACGGTGGGGACTATGTTAGAGTCAAAGCCCCTGCTCTCCACATACAGTGCGTTGGCTCCTACTATCTCTTCGCAGGCTCTCGTGCACCGATAACAGACAACGCACCTGTTGGAGTAGTATTCCAAAAAGTCGCTCTCCCAGTCGTGTTCTTCTCTTTCCTTATCAAGGGCGGAGATGGGGACCACCTGCCTTTGGGGACCGTATATCGCCCCGTAGTTTTGAAGATCACACTCTCCGGCTTTGTCACAGATAGGGCAGTCAAGGGGGTGGCGGGTCATGAGGGCTTGAAGGAGATACTTTTGGTTCTCCTCAACCAGCTTGCTCGTCCTGTGGGTCCTTATGATCATTCCGTCCTGAACAGGGGTGTTGCAGGAGATAACGAGTCTGTTTATGTTCTCCCAGTAAACGACGCACATCCTGCAGGCTCCGGCTATTGAAAGGCGGGGGTGGTAGCAGAAGTAAGGAATATCTATTCCGTTTTCCAAAGCCACCTGCAGGATTGTTTTCCCTTTCTCCACCTCATACTCTTTGTCATCTATAACTATCCTGACCTTTTCAGCCATGGCAACCTCCGCTTAGGCAAGATTAGATTATAATTTATTAGAACGAGGCGACGTGGCCGAGCGGTTAGGCGAGGGACTGCAAATCCCTTCTACGGCGGTTCGAATCCGCCCGTCGCCTCCATTGGAAACCCGTGGAAATGAAAGAGATCCTTCACAAAATCTCCGAAGGGGAAAATCTGACCGCCGAAGAGATGTACTCCGCCCTTAAAGAGATAGTAGACGGCGGAGCGACCGACGCCCAAATAGGCGCCTTTATAATGGGGACAAAGCTTAAAGGAGAAACGGTGGACGAGATAGAGGGGGCGAGTAGGTTTTTCAGAGAAAGGGCTACCAAGGTTGAAGTTTCAAATCCGGAAGATCTTGTAGACACTTGCGGGACCGGCGGTGACAAGGTGGGAACCTTTAACGTTTCAACGGTGACCGCCTTTGTCCTTGCGGGAGCGGGTGTTAGGGTTGCAAAGCACGGAAACAGATCCGTATCTTCAAAGTGCGGGAGCGCCGATTTCCTTGAACAGGCGGGCGCAAAGATAGACCTCCCAGCGGACAAGGTAGCCCGTATGATAGAGGAGATAGGGATAGGTTTCATGTTCGCTCCCCTCTTTCACCCCGCCATGAAGAGGGTTATCGGTCCCAGAAGGGAGGTGGGGATAAGGTCTATCTTCAACCTTGTGGGTCCCCTTTCTAACCCCGCAGGTGCGAAGAGACACATCCTCGGCGTTTTCTCCGACAGGATTGTGGACAAGCTCGCCCACGTCTTGGCAAGGCTCGGGGTGATAAGAGCTTTCGTGGTTCACGGGAAGGACGGCATAGACGAGGTTTCAGTTTCTTCTCCTACCTTGATAGGGGAAGTGAAAGAGGGTGAAGTAAAGCTCTACGAGTTCAGCCCCGAAGAGGTGGGCATAGAGAGGAGGGATCTAAAGGAGGTATGCATAACCTCTCCCGAGGAGAGCTTCAGGATGGGCTTTGGAGTCCTTGAAGGAGAAGAGGGTCCCCATAGGGACATAGTTCTTTTAAACGCAGCTTTTGGGATACTTGCGAGCGGTAAAACCGACGATATAAAAGAGGCTTTGGAGATCGCAAAGGAGTCCATAGACAGCGGAAGAGCTAAGGAAAAGTTGGAGAAGTTTATAGAACTTTCCCACAAGCTTTAACCGAACCTGCCCGTTATGTAGTCCTCGGTAAGCTTCTCGGAAGGTTTTGTGAATATCTTCTCCGTTACCCCGAACTCAACAAGCTTACCCATATACATAAAGGCGGTGTAGTCGGATATCCTCGCCGCCTGCTGCATGTTGTGGGTGACTATGATGATGGTGACCTTATCCTTCAGCTCAACGACAAGCTCCTCAATTTTGGCAGTAGATATGGGATCAAGGGCGGAGGTAGGTTCGTCAAAGAGCAAAACCTCGGGTTCCACCGCTATAGCTCTTGCAATGCAGAGTCTCTGCTGTTGACCTCCAGAAAGGGAGTAGGCGTTTTCGTGGAGTCTGTCCTTTACCTCTTCCCAGAGGGCTGCCTTTCTGAGGGCGTTTTCTACCGCTTCGTCCAAAAGGCTCTTCTTTTTAATACCCCTTATCTTCAGCCCGTAGGCTACATTTTCGTAGATGGACTTGGGAAAGGGGTTGGGCTTTTGGAACACCATTCCCACCCTCATTCTGACCATGAGGGGGTCAACCTCTTTACCGATCAAGTTTATTCCGTCAGGATAAAGGATAGCTTCTCCCTCGTAGCGGGCACCCTCGTAAAGATCGTGCATGCGGTTAAAGCACCTAAGAAGGGTGGTCTTCCCGCACCCCGAGGGTCCTATTATGGCAGTTACCTTCTTCTCGTAGACGGGAAAGGTTATGTCCTTAAGGGCGTGGAAGTTTCCGTAGTAAAAGTTTAGGTTTCTGACGTCTAACTTTATTTGATCCGAACCCTTTTCCTCCATTCCGCCTAATATTCTAACCGTAGGTCATCCTTATCTCTCCGTTTTTCAAAAGAACAAAGCCCTTTTCAAGGCGATCCTTTATACCCTTCTTGTTTTGGAGGAAGTTCTCAAGCCCCTTGGGGTCGCCGTGGGATTTGAGGGTGTATTCCCTCACCTCCCCGTTGTCAAAATGGATCTTTACCTTAAGGCAGTAAAACTTGGCATCCTCCGCCTGATGGCAACGCTCTATCTGTCCTACAACTTCGATCTTTTCGCTTTTGGCTACTATATCCTCTTCCCTTATCATGCCTGACCCATCTTCTTGGCGATTTCAAGGAGGCGGGCTATCCTCTTCTCGGTGGAGGGGTGGGTAGAAAACAGCTCCCAGAGACCTTCCCCTTTGAGTGGGTTCTCTATAAAGAGGTGGGCGGTTCCCTCATTCACCCTTGCGGGCACCTGAGTGACGTAGTCGTGGATCTTCTGAAGCGCCTTCGCCAGAGAGAGAGGACAACCGCAGATGTAGGCTCCCGTTTCGTCCGCCAAGTATTCCCTTGAACGGGATATAGCCATCTGGATTATGGCGGCTATTATAGGGGTAACTATTATCAGCAGGATGCTACCCACTATCGATAGGGGGTTGTTGTCCTCTTCGTCCCTTCCCCATCCGAAGATGAGCGCCCACTGGAGCCAGTTGACGATCATGGATATGGCACCCGCTATGGTGGCGGCTATGGAGGCTATAAGCACGTCCCGGTTCTTTATGTGGGCTATCTCGTGAGCCAGAACTCCCCTGAGTTCATCCTCGTCAAGTATCTCAAGGATTCCCCTCGTTACCGCAACCGCCGCATGACCGGGTCCCCTTCCGGTGGCGAAGGCGTTGGGCTGTTCCATGGGAACCAGATATATGCGGGGTTTGGGTATCTGCGCCCTGCGGGAGAGATCTTCAACCATCTCATGGAGCCAAGGGGCTTCCTCACGGGGTATCTCCCTCGCTCCATACATGGAAAGGACTATCTTGTCGGAGAACCAGTAGCTCATAAAGTTCATTACCGCCGCAATTATGAAAGCGATAAGAACACCGGTAGTTCCCCCTATGAGGTTACCCAAAAACAGCAGAATTCCCGTAAGCAGACCGAGCAGTATAGCGGTCCTAAGCATGTATGCCATCTCTCACACCTCCTTCCTGAGAGGCACCTTGTTTTCTTCGTTTGAAGATTTTATATTTATCCATACCAAAGTCAAGAGGAAATGTCAGACAGAGCACCTTTGGAAGAGAGGGTAGACCTCGGAAGTTACGACGAGCGTTTTTACTCCATAGTAGGCAGAGGAGACGAAAATGTAAAGTATTTCTCCAAGGTCTTTGACGTCCGCATAGTTCCCAGAGGGACGGAGCTCATCATCAAGGGAGATCCCGACAACGTAAAGCAGTTTGCCTCCTTCCTGAGGGCTGTAATGAGCAGGTTAGAGAGGGAAAGGCTCACCGCCAAGGAGGTAAGGGACTACGCAAAGGACTTTCTGGAAAAGGTGGAGGGCAGAGAGGACATCTCCGAGTCGGAGGAGGACATAATCCTCATCACCCACCGCAAAAAAGCCATAGTTCCCAAGTCGGAGACCCAGAGGAGATACGTAAAGGCGATAAGGGAAAACGATATCGTCTTCGGTATAGGTCCGGCGGGAACGGGGAAAACCTACCTTGCCATGGCTATGGCTCTTGCACACCTCAAAGAGCAAAGGGTCAACAAGATAATACTCACAAGACCTGCGGTAGAGGCGGGGGAGAAGCTCGGCTTTCTGCCGGGAACTATAGCGGAGAAGGTGGACCCCTACCTCAGACCCCTCTACGATGCCCTTTACGACATGGTGGACTACGATAAGGCGGTTTACATGCTTGAGAGGAACATAATAGAGATAGCTCCTTTGGCTTTTATGAGGGGAAGGACCCTAAACGATGCCTTCATAATCCTTGACGAGGCTCAGAACGCCACCCGTGAGCAGATGAAGATGTTCCTGACCCGTATAGGTTTCGGTTCTAAGGCGGTGATTACGGGGGACATAACCCAGATAGACCTTCCCAAGAAGGAGCACTCGGGACTTGTGGAAGCCCTTAAGATACTGAAAGGCATAGACGGGATTGAGTTTGTCTGGTTCTCCCAAGAAGATGTGGTTCGCCACCCGATAGTTGCCAAGATAATAGAGGCGTATGAAGCCTATGAACGAGGTTCAGATTCAGTTAAAGACAAAGAGGCTGAGCAGGAAGTTCCTGCTTAAGACAGCCCTAAGAACTCTCAGCATACTCGGGATTGAAAATGCCGAGCTCAGTATCCTTGTCACCGATGACGATGAAATCAGGGCTCTAAACAAAAGATACAGGGGTAAGGATAAACCCACCGACGTCCTTTCCTTTCCCATAGGTGAAAGGGTGGGGGGTAAACTGATTTTGGGAGACGTGGTCATATCCGAAGAGACTGCACTCAGGCAGGCTAAGGAACTCGGGCACAGCTTCAAGGAGGAGGTGGCACGTCTGATAGTCCACGGGATTATCCACCTTTTGGGTTACGACCACGAAAAGGGCGGGGAGGAGGAGAAGGTATTTAGAAATTTAGAAGAGAGTGTCCATGCTCAGCTCAGAGGAGGCTAAGGAACTTATAGCCTTGGGCAGATCTGCGGTTAAAGCGGTTTTCAGAGGAGAAAGATTTTTTATCCCCGAGGATATAAAGGAACGCTTTTCAGAGAAAAGGGGTGTCTTTACTACCTTGCTTACTTACCCAGAGGGTGCACTCAGGGGTTGTGTAGGCATAGTTTACCCCGTCTATCCCCTCTGGAAGGCTGTCGTTGATTCCTCTATTTCTTCCGCTTTCAGAGATCCCCGTTTT
>WFYH01000049.1 GCA_015490215.1 Aquificaceae bacterium | reverse complement strand
TGTCTATTTCTTTGATCCTGCAGACTATCGCTGAAGGTACTGCTGAGCCTCTTAAGCATATCTCCTTACCCGGAGCATAAATCTTCATATTTCCCGTTTTAATTAGTACGTCTTCCCCATCAAGCCTTACAAGTTCGGAGTCCGTATCAACGAACAGCCCTTTGTAAACGGTGTGGACGACGATTTTACCCGTACCCTGCTCCGCTAAGGTTTTTAGAAAATCAAGGGCTAATTTTTTGCTTTTGTCCTCCGCTTCCTCTTCTTTTCTTTTGAGCGCCTTTTCAACGGATCTTATGTAGTCCCTGTTTGCCTTTTCAGCAGTTTGAACGTAAATGTCCACAAGATCCAAAAACACTTTTATCCTTTTGTAGGGAGAGAGGCTTTTGACTATGAAGTCTATATAGTCCTTGGTCATATGCAAACATACCTCTATGAGAACCGGACGAAAGTCCATCTTGTTTCTCAGGAGTGCGAGGCAGAGGTTGTAAAGTTCCTTTCTCGGATCCGTTCTCATGGAAAAGAGAGCCGCATAAAGCCGTGAAACCAAGGTATTAAGAAGGGGAGGAGAGCCGCGGTCCGGGTATATACGTAAAAAGCTCTCCTTAAAATTTTCCTTGAACTTTTCCTTGTAGTCCTTGAAAAAGGAAAAGTCCTTTTCAAGCTCCTTGTATATGTCTTTCAGATCCATCTCCAAACGACACCTTCGAACTCTTCAGCCGGCAAAGGAGGAGAGTAGAGAAAACCTTGGGCGTAATCACAACCCAAATCCCTTAAGACTTCCTCCTGCTCTTCTTTCTCAACCCCCTCCGCAACCGTTTTAAAGCCCAGTTGATCCGCAAGCCGGATGATCATCTTCACTATCTCAAGGCTATCCCTGCTGTGGGGAATATCCTTTATAAACTCTCTGTCTATCTTTATCGCATGGACGGGCAGCTTTTTCAGATAAGCCAAGGAAGAGTACCCCGTTCCAAAATCGTCTATGTAGGTCTTTATCCCGCTCGCCGAAAGAGCTTGAAGAAATGTTATAACTTCGGGCGGATTTTCCATTATCACGGACTCGGTTATCTCTACCTCCAAAAGATCCAGATTTCCCTTGCAAGTGTCGGTAAAGGCGGATATACCCTTAACGAAGGTTGCGGATTTAAGCTGACTCGGAGAGACGTTTACAGCTACAGGTATGTTAATACCCTTTTCCTTCCAAACACCTATCTGTCTGCAGGCTTCGGAAATAACAAACTGCCCCACTTCGTGGATAAGTTCGCTCCCCTCCACCACAGGGATAAACTTCATAGGAGGGACAACCTTGCCCTTTTTGATCCACCTTATCAGGGCTTCCGCCCCGGCGATCTTTTTCGTGGACAGATCTATCTTGGGTTGGTAAAAGAGAGTGAACTCTCCCTTTTCAAGAGCCTTTCTGGCTTCGGACCTTATCTTTACAGCTACCTCAAAGGCGTTTGCGACTTTTCTTGTAAAGAAGACCGTTGTATTCCCTCCCGCCCTCTTTGCTTGCTGTAGGGCGCTGTAGGCATTGGTAAAGAGGGTTTCTGCCTCTTCCGCATCGGTGGGAAACACCGAAACACCCGCAGAGAAGGTTACGTAAAGGGTTTCAGACTTCAGCCTTATTGGATTTCTGAAGGAAGAACGTAGCCTCTCTATAAGCTCCGCACAAGCTTTGGGTATATCTCCTTCCGTTACGAGGGTAGCAAATTCATCCGCTCCGGTTCTCGCTATAACATCCGAATCCCTGACGGAGGCCTTCAGGCGAGCAACCGTCTCCAAGATTATCCTGTCCCCAGTTTCTTGACCGAAAGCCTGATTTATCTCCCCGAAGTTATCTATGTCAAAGATAACCAATCCCAAAGGTCTCTTGCGCCTCTTTGCCTCTTTCATATAGAAGCTGAGCGACCGAATAAAAGCGATCCTGTTGGGAAGACCTGTAAGCTCATCTTCTACCGATATCCTTTTGAGTCTGTCCGCCATTCTCACGTGCCCTATACCGTGGGCAAGATCATGGGCAACCTCGGATAAAAGCTCAAGCTCATAAGGTGAAAAGGCTATCCCTTCTTTTCTTGAAACGGTTAGAAAGTATTCCGTCCTCTTACCTCCGGGAGCTATAGGAAAGCACAAACTACTTTCTTTTCCTCTCTTTTCTCCCGCTTCAGCTACGGGTTCGTTTCCCTCAGACCTGAAGATGGCAACGTATTCAAAGAGATTGCAAGAGGAGAGAATATCCACCGCAGATTGAAGCATAGCCTTTTCATCGGTCGCGGAAGTCACAAGGGCGTTTATATGACTTAAAACCCTGTAAAGGTTCCTGATATACTCAACGTCCCCTTCCGTTGAACCCGTAAGGTCTCTCAAGATAATAAGCAGGTGTTCCTTGTCTGCTTCACCCACACCGACCTCTACGGGAACAAGGCGTTTCTCACCGAAAGCCTTGATGTAGAGTCTTTTTACGGCTGTCTTACCCTCTTCTAAGCACTCCGCCAAGGTTTCAAAGAAGGAACCCAAAAGCTTTTCCGGAAAGATATCCTCAAGGGTGATCTCCCTTACCTTATCTTCGGAAAAGCCGAGGAGCTTTTGTGCCTTATCGTTTAGATCTTCTATCTCCAGAGAGTTCTTCCTAACCAGCAGAGCCGGATAGGGAAGTGCCTTGAGCACACTCCTTACCCCCTCGCAAATCTTTCTACATACCTTCTCACATCTTCTTGGGACACCTCCCCGACGCTTGCTATAAAGTAAGACCTCTCCCAAAAACCTTCCCTTATATGGGGAAACTCCTTCCTTATCTTCCTTGAAGTTACGGTCTTCAGGGAATTGACAAATCTGGGGATTATAAGCATCGGTCTGCCTGAGAAAAGGAGCTGAAAGTTGTCTTTTTCGGCAATTTGGCGTATTATACCCACACCGAAGGAGGAAGCCACACCTGAGACAAGCTCTTTGAGCCTACCTGCTACCTTGCCCGTTATAAGCTCCCTCCTGTGCTTTGTTACAAGGACAAGGTAGAACTGAAGTGAATAAACCGCATGCTGACCTTTATCTTGCCTATACTCCATATATCCAATTTAGGCAGAACCAAAGGAATGTGCAAGGGAAATGTGCATTCGGGTTAAATGTATTCTATGAGGAGTGCACTTACCCTTCTTTTTCTCATAGTCGCCTATAACTTCCTGCTTTGGTATATAACCTACAGGGGTATTTCGCCAGTTCAATTGTTCCCCCAAGACCCCTACCACACCATCCTTGTGCTTTCCTTTTCTTCCACCTTATACGTAAGCTGGCTTTTCGGGGAAAGGCAGGGAGCGGTCCAGTGGCTTGGGTTTCTGTTCTTTCTGCAGATAATAGCCATGAGTCTTTACTTCGGAGATTTAGCGGTAATAGTAAAGGACCTTGCACCCGTTACTTTCACCCTTGCCCTTGTGGCACTCTTTGAATCTCCTACCGAAAGGCGAATCAAAAACACGGAAAGGGAAAGGGAGAGGCTACTTGAAGAGATAGAAAGGGTCCACCTTCAAAGGGAGGTGGTTGAAAGAAAACTCAGGGAGCTGACAAGAAGAATAGTTGAGCTTGAAAGAGAAAAAGAAGAAGAAGATATAAAGGAGGAGAGATTAAAGCAAATGGAAGAAGAACTTGAAGCCTTGAAAAGCCAACTGAACGACTACAGGGAAAAGGAAAGGCGCCTCCTTGAAACCAACAGGAGGTTGTTTCAGCTCTTGGAAAACATCAGAGCGGAAGAGGGGGAAAGCCCCAGCAGAAAAGAGCTGACGAGTCTGAGAAGAGAGCGGAAAAAGCTCATAAAGGAGGTCCTTCACTTTCAGGAGCTTCTTGAACTCATGTCCGAGGAAAATGAAGCCCTAAAGGATGAAAACCGCAGACTTAAAGAAAAGCTGGAAAAGCTGAGGAAAAAGGTAAGCCTACTTGAAATGCAGTCCCGAGGAGATATGGAACTTAGAAGAAGAAAGATAATCCGTGAAATCCTTGAAAGCCTAACGGGACTACGATTTGAGGACAAGGCGGTGGAAGAGTTCATAAAACTACCGCCCGATAAGAAGAGGAATCTGATAAAGGAGCTTCTGAGAAACCCCCAAGAGAAGATCAGACCCTTAGCTACCGATGCGAACCTTTACAAACTGAGATTTTCGGGTGGAAGGGCATACTTGAGAAGGGAAGGTAACGGACTCAAACTTGTTGGCATATTGGACAGCGAGGAGGATAAGGATAAGAACCTTTACATAAGGAAGCTGGGAAGTTAAGGACCGCCCGTAGGCGGTCCGAGATAATCAGTATCCCATCTTGGCAAGGAGCTTCTTCCTGTATATCCACAGGAGGAAGCCCATCACTACAAAGTAGCCTATGGTAACCACACCCATAAGGGTTCTCTTGACCTTCTCCGCAGGGGGAGGGTCGTTTACGGATCTTAGGTAGGAGACGATTTTAGCCACCTTTTGGGGAGCTTCTTTGTCGTATTCGGGGAAAAAGAGCTTGGGCATTGAAGTTCCGGGGAGAACCTTTTGGGGATCAAGGATGAATTGATATAAGTATCCCGCTCCTCTGGACAGGTATATGGTAGAAAGATCGGGAGGAACTTTACCGAAGGAAGCCTTTAAGCCCTGAAGGTCCTGAATGGCTACTGCTTCGTAGACGTCTCTCGGGACGAAGTAACCTTTTATTTGAAGTTTTCCGTCCTTTTCCTCAAAGATGGGTTTGCCGTGAACTTTCTCTATGTTAGCCCACTCGGGTCTGGCGGCTACGGATGTCAGATATATGCCGTCGTATCTTACCGAGTGACAACTTGCGCAGCTCTGTTTAAAGAGTTCTCTGCCTTCAACTGCAGCCTTGGGATCTCCTATTATTGTCTTTACCTCGTCGGGAATTTCATATTCCTCGTGAGGTGCAAAGGGGTTGTATATCCAGATTACGAAGAAGAACAGAACCGTCAGACCACCAAAGAATATGGTTTTCAGCATTCCGCCTGCGCTCATGATTGACCTCCTTTGGCTTTATACCAGCCCCACTCAAGGAAGGAAATAACCGGCAGCGACAGGAAGAACAGGAATACCAGAGCTGTAAAGAACATCCCAAGCTTTGCGTTTGTGGGTGTGGGTGCCATAGCCCCCAAGATGGTAAGAGCCATGGAGGATATCAGGAAGACCACAAAGGCTATGAAGAATAGGGGTCTTCTCCTTGCACTCTTTATGGGGGAAAAGTCAAGGAAGGGAAGTAGAAGCAGTAGAACAAGTATCAGGTTAAAGGCTACAAATCCCCAGAACTTACTGGGAATGGATCTGAACACTTCATAAAACCCAAGCAGATACCACTCGGGTGCTATGTGAGGGGGAGTCTTTAGAGGGTCCGCAGGTTCAAAGTTGTCCGCAGGGAGGAAATGGGACATGTAGAAGAACACAAAGAAGAAGAATATAGCCAAATACCACATGGCGTAGGCACCCTCTTTGAGGGTCATGTAGGGGTGGAAGGGGACAACCTTTTCGGGTTCCTTCTTCTTGTCTATCTCGTATCCGTCGGGGTTGGATATTCCTGCGGCTCTGACGAGGAAGAGGTGTATGCCTACAAGCCCCAAAAGGGTAAGAGGCAGGAATAGGACGTGCAGACCGAAGAACCTACCCAGAGCCAGATCCTCAAGCTTGTATCCGCCCTTCATCCAGATAGATATGGTTTCACCTATGGCTCCAAAAAGACCCTTCAGGATAGGAGCGTCAGCCAAAGAAGCGGGTATCTCGGTGGTAACTACCGTTCCCCAGTAGGAGAGCTGTCCCCAAGGCAGAAGGTATCCCGTTAGGGCGGTAACTAGCAGAACAAAGTAGATGACCCATCCCACTATCCAAACCAGTTCTCTGGGTTTCTTGTAAGCGTTGTAGTAGATTCCCGTAAACATGTGCAGATAGACTATGGCGAGGAAGAAGTTAGCACCTGCGGCGTGGATGTTTCTGAAAAGCCATCCGAAGGAAATTTCCCTCATTATGGTGTAGTTGACGCTGTCAAAGGCGTGGGCTATTACGGGTTTGTAATACATAATCAGGATAATTCCCGAGATTATCTGGATGGCAAAGGTGATCAGGGCAAGGACACCGAAGACATAGGGAAAGGTTAGATTTTTAGGGACCTTGTAGTCTATCATCTGTTCTCTGTATAGGTCCCTGACGTGGGTTCTTTCGTCTATCCAGTCCACTATCCTCTTTAGCATTTTCCAACCCTCCTTATACAAGCTCTTTTACGAAGCCTTCTTCACCAACGATGAGCTTGTTTCCTTCTCTCTTCTGGGGAGGAACGAAAAGAGGTCTCGGTGGCGGACCTCCTATGACATCACCCCACGGGGTATACAGTCCTCCATGGCAGGGACAGTGCAAGTAAGGAGCCTTTACAGCATCGCTTCCTTCAGGCTTCCAGAGAGGAATGCATCCCAGATGGGTGCACACCCCTACCAAGGCAAAGGCGTCCTGTCCCTTGAGAAGGTCGTAGTTGAGCTTTCCGGCGTTGTTGACCGAGTCCTTCTTCACGTTGTATTTGTCCTCAGCTATGTTCTTGGGCAACCTCAGAACGAAGAGGGGCTTACCCTTCCAAGAGGTTACCCTTACCCCGAGTTCCGGTATCTGGGTCACGTCAATTTCAACCTTGGCTTCGGTGGTTGAAGCTGCGCTTGGGGCGAGGGTCTTAAGGACCGGGTAGAGGACACCCAAGGCACCTATTGCACCCATACCGCCTATTGCTACACTTATGAAATCTCTTCTTGAGGCTTCCATTTGCGCACCTCCTGAGAATACTCATACATTTTAACATGACCTATATGTCATTTATCATATAAAGAAATTCTAATATCTTTATGAGATGTTCTTATAGGAGTTAACTACCTAAGTGAGCCTCCTCCCTTAGACTTCTTACAAGCTTGTGTATCTGACGGAAGTTTATATCCCCCGCAAGGACGTAAGTTTTACCTTCATAGACAAACCTTTCTGAAACGGTTATACAAAAGTCATCGGTAGCCTTTGAAAGATATATGTCCGATATATAGCTCCCTTCTTCTATAGCTTTGATAAAGTAAGCCTTATCGGACCTGTCGCTTCCCTTCTTTCCTTGGGCTATGAAGTAATCCGCCTTAGGGTTGATTATGTTGTTGGTTATCTGCAACCCCTTTTCACCGATTATGTAGAAGAGTTCAAAGTAAGGATACTGGTCAAAGGCATCATACAGAACGTGCTCCCACATATCCTTGGGAGATGACCTGACCATTTCAACAATTTCTTTGAAATCTTTCATTATCTTCTTTTTTATGTTGCTTATTATCTTCTGCTTTGAGGGATCGTAGAGAACCAAAAGGGGCTGAAGCCCGTGAACTACAAATACGGAGCTTTCTATCTTCCTCACCCTGTTCCTGAGTTCCTCCTTGAGGGAGTAAAGCTTCTCTTGAGAGTCTATCTTGCTCATATCTATGCAAAATCCGTAAACATACACCTGTTGAAACTCTCCGAACAGTAGGGCATACTCCCTGTGAAATTCTTTAAAGAGGTCTTTTATAAGCTCCTTCTTGGGTTGCTTGGAGGAAATTATCCATATTTCCCCTTTTTCGGGAACTCCCGAGACCTCCCCTTCAAAGAAGTCCTTTATATCCTCGTAGAGTATCTTGTATACGCTTTCCGCTTTGCCTGAGCCAAAGAGGTTTTTAAAGTCCTCCATGTTCTTTAAACCGAAAACGCACAGGTATTCTTCCTTACCCAAACTTGAGTGAAGTTTCTGAACCACCGGAAGGACAAACTCTTTGTGCTGGGTTATATACAGAAGAACTGTATCGTAAGTTATCACCCCCAGATAGGCACCTTTTTTGTCCACCACTATGGCGGGTTCCTTTTCAAGGGGCAGAAGGTCAAGGATGCCGGCTATACTCTCTTGGGTTACCTGAGTATTTTTTACCCTACAGCAGTGATGGGTTATGTCCCCTGCTGTTAGGCTCTCGTTGGAGACTTTGAAAACCTGATCCCTGAAGACCAAACCTATGGGGTATGAACCTTTGACCACCGTCAGGTAAGGGTATATGTGCAGTTCCTCAAATACGCCCTTTAGCTCGGTTATGTTCATATCGTGGGCTACGCTGGGAACGCTTATGCTTATGTCAACAAGGGATACGGAGGATCCCTTCATAACTTCAAATTTTCTATCCTCTCCGCCGCCTGAAGCAACCTGTCGGTGGGGACTGTCAGGGATATCCTAAAGTAGCCCTCTCCCGCATTTCCGAAACCGCTTCCGGGGGTGCACACGATCCCCGCTTCGTCTATGAGCCTTCCCACAAACTGGGCGGAGGTGTAACCCTCGGGAACTTTGGTCCACACGTAAAAGGTTACATCCGACTCGTAGGGTTCAAGCCCAAGGGACCTGAGTGCCTTGGTCATAACCTCCCTTCTTTGCCTGTATATAGACCTGAGCTTGTCAAGTTCTTCCTCTGGAAGGTTAAGGGCTACTATGGCGGCTTCCTGAATTGCGTTGAACTGTCCTGAGTCTACGTTCGTTTTCACCTTTCCGAGACCCTTTACAAGCTCTTCGTTTCCTACCGCCATACCTATACGCCAACCCGTCATGTTGTAGGTTTTTGAAAGGGAGTGGAACTCTATAGCCACGTCCTTTGCACCATCCACCTGAAGTATAGACATGGGCTTCTTGTCTCCCGTGTAAATTTCCGAGTAGGCGTTATCTGAAGCAACAATGATGTTATTTTTCTTTGCCCATTTTATAAGATCCTTGAAGAAATCCTCCGTAGCATCTGCGGAGGTAGGGTTGTTGGGATAGTTGATCCAGATAATCTTTGCCTTATCCACCACCTCTTGGGGTATTGAGCCGAGATCGGGAAGGAAGTTGTTTTCCTCTTTGAGGGGCATAAAGTAGGGGGTTCCTCCTGCAAAGATAGTTCCTATCTTGTAGACAGGGTAGGCGGGATCGGGACATAGAACAACGTCACCCTGATCTACGAAGGCTAAGGGAAAGTGTGCAACGCCCTCCTTTGAACCTATAAGGGCTATTACCTCCGTATCGGGGTTTAGGTCTATATCAAACCTTCTCTTATACCACTTTGCTACCGCCTCCCTGTAGGCTTTCATACCCACATAGGAGGGGTATTTGTGGTTCTCGGGTTTTTTTGCAGCTTCGGCGAGTGCCTCAACCACAGGCTGAGGGGTAGGGAGGTCGGGATCGCCCACACCGAGGTCTATAACGTCAACACCTTGCTCTATCTTTTCCTGCTTCTTCCTGTCCAGCTCAGCAAACAAATAGGGAGGCAAAGCTTTTAGCCTCTGGCTTAGTTCAAAACCCATGGAGAACCTCCTTTGGAATTACTCGGGAAAGATTATAACCGTAGGAAGCTCAGAAGGAGAAACGTATGGGATTGGAAACCTGCCACTGACCGTTGGTTTCGTCCACAATTACAAAACGCATCTGGTCAAAACCGTAAGCCCTTGGGTCTGTGAAATCCAACCACGATGCTACATCCGTTCCGGGAATCGTTACTGTGCTTGTGGTGATGGAGTAATTACCGTAGGGGCTACGGGCAGCAACTCCGAAAACCAATTGTCTGAAAACGTCATCACTCCCGGAAAGACTGTCAAAGTTAATAGGGTTTGAAGAGCTTTCAAAAAATACAAAAACCGCATAATCTCCGCCGGTGAGGTCATGTTCTAAGATCACATCTTCGTTAGCGTTTGCATCCCAAATATCATCACCGCCAGCGTTGGCTCGTGCAGAGTTACTTAGTCTGTCGCTTACGTAAATTATGGGATAAGCTTTGCAATATTCGTAGCTGTAAAAGTTGCCTCCGAGGGGATCCCTAACCTTGTATGTAACCAATCCTACAGGAATTCCGCCGCCCCCTGCTGTATATCTGAGCCTTATATTCCACCTTCCGTCGTTTGCCCTCCCGTCATAATGTAGACCATCGTCGTATATCGGAATAAGCTGTAAGTCGGTGTATGTCGTTCCATTGTCCGTTCCTTCCGATATAACGTTAAAGTTACCGGTAGGGCTGTAAACAATCAAATTTTTAGCCTCAAGCGGAAAGCCTGCACCGCTAAAGAACTTAGAGTCAAAGGAAAAATCGTATGTATCGGTTGTAAGGTCGTAGAATACGGAGCACGAGGATAAAGGAGGTTTCAGTTGTATATATTCCCCTGCGCTTCTCCAAGGTAGCCTCACCGCTACTACGTTTACTGTATTTTCGCCTTCCCGCAAAGTTACCGTTGTCCCGCCCCAGTAAGTTCTTATTCCTTCGGAGTTTTTTGTCCAAATTTCCACGTTGTAACTCTTACCCGCAGCCAATCCGGTAAAGGTATAACTGGTCTGCCCTGAATCCCTTAGGATATCTACAGGTCCGAGACAGGTATCCGGAGCCATAGTGTCCGCTTCGGGGATTTCGCACACGTCTATATACACAACATTAACTCCTTCGGGAAATACGGCTTGACTGTGTAGGTTTTCGCTCTCCGGATCTACAAACTTTACGTTCATCTTTAGAGACGTTTCCGAGGTTTCCGAACCGCCGCAAGCTAAGATTACACCCGCTAAACTAGTCCAGATAATTTCTTTGAATTTCATGTCCAAGCCCTCCGCCTAAAAGAGCTTTGTTAACCTCACAGATAGGGTCACCTTCCTGTCAGGTTTGTCCTCCACCTCATCGTTGTAGTCTGTGTAAACGGGTATGATAACTGATATGTGTGCTCCGAACCCTTGGTGTTGGAATTTTAAAGGTATTGCATAGAGTATCAAATCGGCGACCTTCAAATCATTCCTTAGTCCTACTTCGTTGTTGTTTACTTTTATTCGACTCTCCGCATTCTGGAAGTATACTAACTTTGCTCCCAAACGGGCAAAGTCTCTCACACTGCTGTTTATGTTGAAATTCAAAAAGTATTTGGTTCCTATATCTTCTTTGTATTTCTGCCCTTGGTAAGCGAACTCGTTATCGGTAAGGAAAACTTTGACGCCTCCAAAAACGGAAAAGCTAAAGTTGGAAACCACCCACACAAGACTTTGACCTAAATGAAAGTTATACGCGCCCTTTCCGAGCGGAACAAGAACTCCATTATCAGTTTTTTCGTTATCTCCTGTCGGCAAGCTCGTTGCAATTGTAGTGCTTGTAGCAAACTTATTTTCCCTAACCTCAACTACGTCAAAACCTACATAAATATCACCTATTCCGCTTGCACTGTATTCTTTGTTACCTACCTTTATTGTCCTTTGAATATACGGGATACGGGCTTTAAAAATTAGCCAATCTTTCACCCTATATCCTAAAGGAATGTTCAAAACTTTGAAGTTCGGGGAATATACGTATTCAAATGAAGCTAACGCTTTAGGAGGAAAAGGAACTATAGCCTTCGGTTGAACGGCTTCTGCGTTTGTGGGCTGGATACCGTATTCTACGTAACTTGCGTCATAGTCGTTTATAGTTGCCTCTTGAACACCCTCGTTTTCCACGTTTTCCGAGGGAAAGATGGGTTCGGCGAAGTCAAAGTTTACCGTTAGTGAGGCTGCCTGCACGAGGGCAAAGCTTGCTAATACAAGCCCCCCTACCCCGAGGAGTCTCACAGTAAAATAGAATTTAAATTCACTTTTTTAAAATATGCAAGAGCCTGTTGGGAAAATCCTCATTTTATTGAAAGACAATGAGTTGGAGTGGGTTATACACTCCAAAAGCTTGAGCCACAATAAAAGGAGCTCCTCGTCTGATCCCTGTCACCCATAGTGTTCTTAACTATCCCTATCGGACTCTCCACATTACCCCTCTTCCTATACACCTTCCTCCTAAGCATATAATTCTCTTTTGCCCACAGCCTGTAAGGATCCCTCACCCTTGTCCTGTATGTGTCCTTCACAGGCACCACCGCCTCCATACCAAGCTCCTTGACCTTCTTCAATACCTCCACTGATTTCCCATAGTAGGCGTCCCCTATGAAATACCTTGCCCTGAATCCCATCCCCTCAAGCATTGGCATAAGAAGCTTGTTCTCATCCGTATAAGCCTTGCCTGTATTCACATCTACTATTACTGTCTTGCCCCTGACAACTCCCACAAGAATTTCTGTCTTCACATGCGATCTTACCTGCCTGAGCTTCTTTCCCCTCTTCCAACTCAGATAATACGTCTCCCCATATCCAAATCC
>WFYH01000048.1 GCA_015490215.1 Aquificaceae bacterium | reverse complement strand
GGGTGAACGTTAAAGTCAACGAGGAAGGGGGGCAGTTCTATAAACACCGCCGCCAAGGTTTTGTAGCCGAGCAGGTTTCTGAGAAAGTCCTTGAGGTTCCTTGAGTCCACGGGTCTTGAGTTGACAAAAAGGTGTATCTTCCCCTTAGTGATATTCCTTCTTGCGAAAACCTTTACCCTGAGGAACTCTCTTTCCCCGTAGAAGGTTTCCACCCTACCGCCGAGGACGTCGGAAGCTCTCTCCTCTTGACTTTTGGTGCTCGGAAGCTCAAGGATCTTCTTTGCATTTGAGAAGAAACGAAAGGCAACTTTGTGGTTGGCAAGGGCATACTCCCTTAGGAGGTTGGCTATGCGGTTCCTTTCGCTGTCCTCCCTTTTGAGGTGCTTTCTCCTTACGGGAACGTTGAAGAAAAGATCCCTGACCTCTACCCGTGTCCCTACGGGCATGCCTACCTTCTCTTTGGAAAGGAGTTTCCCTTCCTCCACCTCAACCTTCCAGCCCTCAAGTTCTTGAAAGTAGCGGGAGCTTATGGTCATCCTGCTGACCGTGGCTATTGAGTGAAGCGCCTCACCCCTAAAGCCGTAGCTGGTTATCCTCAGAAGATCCTTCTCCTCCCTTATCTTGCTTGTAGCTCCCTCAAGAAAGACCTTGTCAATGTCCTCGGGGTGTATCCCGATGCCGTTGTCCTGCACAACTATGAGCCTTTTACCCCCCTTGGATATTTCAACCTCTATCTCGGTAGCCTTGGCGTCTAAAGAGTTTTCCACGAGTTCCTTTACCACGTCTGCGGGGGACTCTATAACTTCCCCTGCGGATATCTTCTTCCTGACGTTGGGAGGAAGGATCTCAACGAACATCCCCTTCCAAGAATACCACCGTTACACCCGATCCGCCCTCCCTCGGGTATGCCTCCCTGAAAAACCTCACCTTATCAGATTTTTCCAAAAACTCGTGCACCACTTTTTTAAGGACCCCCCTTCCTATCCCGTGGATTACCTTTACGCTTTTAAGCCCTGCGGAGTAGGCTTCTTCTATAAAGCTCTCCAACTCTATCAGGGCGGTGTTGGCATCCTTTCCCAGTAGGTTTAGCTCCGTTTTCGGTCTTGGGGCTGTTTGAAGGGTGGTTTCCGCTGCAGGTGGTTCTTCGGTCTTTTTCAGGGCACCGAGGTTGACCCACAGCCTTTTGTCTCCGAGGCTGACAAAGGCTTTGTTTTCCTTTATCTTTACGAT
Source organism: Aquificaceae bacterium (assembly GCA_015490215.1). Lineage (GTDB taxonomy): Bacteria > Aquificota > Aquificia > Aquificales > Aquificaceae > Hydrogenivirga. Next base: position 3,604 of record WFYH01000048.1, on the reverse strand, counting down.
CTTTCCTTTCTTTCCGAAGAACTCAACCCAGTCTCCTTCTTTAAGCTCCTCCTTCTCTTCAAAGAGTTCAAGTTGCTTTTTCTTCTCTTCAACGAACCTTCTAACCTCCTCGTAGCTCTTAGCCCTCTCTATAACCTCCCTTCCCTCCTTCAGGATCTGCTCCAAAACCCTTTTCACCTCCCTTTTCAGATCCTTCGCCTTTGCCCTTTCGTATTCTTCCTTCAGCCTTTCATACTCCTTCTTGGTTTCGGAAAGCTCCCTCTTTAACCTTTCAAGCTCAAGGACTTTCTCTTCGTAGTCCCTCGTGTATCGGGCGAGCCTCTCCATAGCCCGTCTGTAGCTTTCCTCCCCTTCGGAGAGGTGCTCACGGGCTATCTGCAGGACCTCCTGCGGGATTCCGCACCTTTGGGCTACGTCAAAAGCCATGCTTTCCCCCACCGTGTTGTAGGCGATCCTGTAAAGGGGTCTGAGGGTTTCCCTGTCAAAGAGAACCGAGGCGGGAACGAAGTAATCGGAGTTGATCGCATACATCTTTACAGGCGTGTGGTGGGTGTTGGCGAATATCCAAGCCCCCTTTCTGGAAAGGTATTCAAGGATGCCTATACCGAGCGCCGAACCCTCCGAAGGGTCCGTGCCAGCCCCCAGCTCGTCCAAGAGGACAAGGGTATCTTCGTCCGCCTCCCCGAGGAATTCGGCTATGTTCGTCATATGGGAGGAGAAGGTAGAAAGGTTTTGCTCTATGCTCTGCTCGTCACCTATGTCGGTAAATATCTTTTTAAAAACGGGTAGGACGCTCCCCTCCCTTACGGGCACGGGGATGGCGCTTTGGAACATGAGGGCTACAAGACCGAGGGTCTTCAGGGCAACGGTTTTCCCTCCCGTGTTGGGACCCGTCAGGAGGAGACCCTTTTTCTCCTTAAGGATTATGTCTATCTCAACCGCCTCCCTCTCGCTCAGCTTAAGGAGAGGGTGAACCGTCCCCCTCAGTTCTACGTAGCTTCCTATCTCTGGAAACGTCCCGTTATACAACTCGGCAAGTCTGAGCTTTGCCTGTATCAGGTCAATCTCTGTAACCGCCTCAAGGGAGTCTTCTATCTTCCTTGAAAAGTCACCTACGTAGGAAGTTATGCGCTGAAGGACCTTTCTAACTTCTTCCTCTTCCTGACTTTTCAGTTCGCTTAGCCTGTTGTTTAGCTCTATAACAAACTGGGGTTCAACGTATGTAGTGTAACCTGAGGAAGATGTTCCGTGAACTATACCGAATATCTTCTTAACCTGAGAGCTCTTTACGGGAACCACGTATCTGTTGTTTCTTAGGGTTATTATCCTGTCAGAGAACACTTTATCCGCATCTGGGCGCCTCAGGAGGTTTTCCAGCCTGTCCATAATCTCCTTTTCCAAAGCCTTTATGGATTTCCTTATTCGGTAAAGCCCCTCGCTCGCCTCATCCTTTACGAAACCCCTCCTGTCTATGGAACCCTCTATCAGGTTTTCAAGGGAGGAGAAGTTGTAAAGTTTCTTTGTTATCACCCTCACCTGCGGGTAAGCCTCTGCAAGCCTGCCGACAGATTTTCTCAGCTCTCTGACAAGCTTTAGGAAATTGAGTATAGATAAAAGCTCATCAATGCTGAGGTAGGCACCCTCTATACGGGACTTTTTAAGGAGGTCAGATATATCGTCAAACCTAAAGAGGTTGATCTGAGCTTCTTTAAAAGCTTTACAAAGCTCTATATTTTTCCTTACCTCTTCCTCGCCGGTGGAGGGTAGGAGATTGTCTATCTTTTTTTCTGTAGCCGGGGAGTGGGTTAGCTCTTTGAGCCTTTCCTTTATCTTGTTCAGCTCAAGTTTGAGTAGGTCCCTTTCCCTCATAAACCGAGGACGTCAAACATGGTGTAGAAGCCCGGTTCTTTTCCTTTTATCCACTTTGCTGCTTCAACCGCCCCCTTTGCAAAGGTGTCCCTTGAGGTTGCTCTATGGGTAAGTTCCAACCTCTCTCCGAAGCCCAAAAAGTAAACGGTGTGGTCTCCCACTACGTCTCCTCCCCTGAGGGCAAACACCCCGAGTTCTCCTTCCTCCCTCGGAGATAGACCTTCCCTGCCGTGGGTTACCTTATCAAGACCTGCTACTTCCTTCAGAATTTCCGAAAGCCTAACGGCGGTCCCGCTGGGTGCGTCCTTTTTAAAGCGGTGATGAATCTCTACTATTTCCATATCAAAGTTTTTGTCTTTCAGAACTTTTGCAGCCATCTCCACCAACTTGAAAAGGAGGTTAACCCCGAGGCTCATGTTGGGTGAAAGGAGAACGGGCGCCTGCTGAGCGCACTCCTTTATCTCCTGCACTTCCGACTCGGAAAAGCCCGTGGTTCCTATAACGACCGACTTCCTGTCCAAGGTTGCCAGTTTGGTGTGCCCCACCGCAGCAGTTGTGTTCCCCGAAAACTCTATAACCACATCCGTGAGGGGCAGGAGTTCTTCAAGCCTGCTGGTAAGGGGTTTGCCCTTCAGTTCCTCTCTCCCCAAAGCCTCACCTAAATCGGTTGTGTGAATGCAGTCGGGGTGCTCAACACCGCCTACTATTTGAACCTCCTCATCCTTCAGGGCTATATCCGTTATTCTTCTTCCCATACGACCGAGGATGCCGCAGATAACTATCCGCGTCATTCCCTCTCACCGAATATTATACTTTCAAGCTCCCTTACCGCTTCCGAAGCCTGCTCTGGAGGAACTACGGAGGGGTAGATGGCAACTCTTACATCTTCATTAAACAAAAAGCGGGCTATGATCTCTTGGAGCTTTTCAAGCTCCTCGGGAGTGAGATCCGTCCTTATGCTCTCCTCCACCGAGCGCGGAGTTACAAAAAAGCCTACCAAAGAAAAGGGGACAGCAATATACTGACCTTGCCCTTCGTCCATGATCCACCTCTCAAAGATTTTTGCAGAGACCTATATTCTAACCCGAGTTTTTCCAAAAGACTGAGCATATATTTATTAACCGTTAAACTCTTGAGGGAGGACTTAACGTGACTCTCCGAAGAGCTTGGTGGTTACAAAGTAGCCCGCGAGGAGTCCAAGAACGCCGAGGATTGAAAGCAGAACCATCATCTGTTCATTCGTCAGATCCATGTCCGCGCATGAATATAGAGCCGACCAATACGGAGGTCAAGCCCGATAAAAAAATAAGTGCGGAAACAGGAGGAGAAACCCTTTCCGATATAAGCAAAACCACCGACGCTACCATCAGTCCCACACCGAAGTTTCTGAAGGTTTCAGCTCAGCATTTTTTAAGCACGGGAACTAATTTAATGGAGGTTTAAGATGTCTTCTCAAATAGTTTTGTGGTTACGAGGTATATTAGCATTAACCCAAAAGTTCCCAAGATCGCAAGCAGTAAAACCATCTGGTCATCGCTCATATTTTCTTCGCACGCTTCCAATTATAGCGGAGGTGTGAGATGATACTGGGACTTGACGTTGGCTCGACCACCTGCAAGTTCGTTCTGATAGATGAGAAAGGAAACATCATCGCCAAAGCCTACGAGAGACACAACACCAAGCAGGCGGAGAAGGTTCTTGAGTTTCTGGAAAGGCTGGAAGAAGAACACGGTTT
>WFYH01000047.1 GCA_015490215.1 Aquificaceae bacterium | reverse complement strand
TAATGAGTGTAGTGTTGGGTTCCTTTCTCTCCGCTCTTGGATTTTAGGAACTGAAGAGACAAAAAACCCAGTAAAGCCTAACTTTGGCTGAACGTAGAGATGACTCTTCCTCAAACTTGAGTGTCATTTTATCAAGCAATGCAAAACTTTGGTCATAACGGTATACCGTAGATAGAATGCTATAATTCCTGACAAAACCAGAAAGGAGGTGAGCCATGGGCGTTCACAAGCTTCAGCCGAGAGACCATCTCAAGCCTCAGAACTTGGATGGTATTTCCAACGAGCAGATAGAACCCCACTTTGAAGCCCACTACAAGGGCTACGTTACCAAGTATAACGAGATTCAGGAAAAGCTGGCGGATCAGAACTTCTCCGACAGGGGCAAAGCAAATCAGAACTACTCCGAGTTTAGAGAGCTTAAAGTAGAAGAGACCTTTAACTATATGGGCGTGGTTCTCCACGAACTTTACTTCGGACACCTCGGTGCCAAAGGGGAACCCTCGGAAGCCTTCAAAAAGAAGGTTGAAGAGGATTTCGGTAGCTGGGACGCCTGCGTTGCGGAACTTAAAGCTACCGCTGTTGCTTTCAGGGGTTGGGCTGTTCTGGGATTGGACCTATTCAGCGGAAGGCTTGTAGTAAACGGTCTTGATGCCCACAACGTCTACAACCTCCACGGCTTTGTTCCCATCATAGTCATAGACACCTACGAGCACGCCTACTATGTGGACTACAAGAACAAGAGACCTCCCTACGTTGATGCGGTCCTTAAAAACCTCAACTGGGAGGTTATAAACGCCCGCTTTGATAAGGCCATGAAAGCCTGCGAGGCTATGAAGGACTACATAGGTTGATAATCCGGGTCCCTTCGGGGACCTTTTCCCTTACACTATCCTTATTCCGAAGTTGGCTTTAACCCAATCCCCTATGGTATAGCCTATCCCTATGTAGAGTAGAACCGCCGCCAAAGCGAGCCTGAGCTTTTTCTCCTTAAGTACCTTTGACAAGTGCGGACCTATGAAAGAGCCTATTACTATCCCCGCTATCTCTATAGCCAAGAGGGTCAGATCTATCCGGGCACCGAGTTTGAAGTAGTTGCCCGCGCTTACGATCATGGTAATGAGAATTGAAAGGGCGCTAGTCCCCGGCACAAGGAACATAGGAAGCCCCATAACGGATACCATGAAAGGAACAAGCAGGAAACCCCCACCTACTCCGAGAGCGGAGGAGATAATGGCAACCCCGAAGCCTGCAGCGATAGGTGTAAGGGGGCTGAAGGAGTAAGTATTCCCGAGGAACTCCAGCTCTATTTTTGTAAGGGAAACGCTCTTGGTTTTAAGGTCCGAAGCACCCGCTTCCCTTATCTTCTCTTCAATGCTCTTTATCTTGTCTTGCTTTTTGGGAGAAAGAACGTCGTAAAAGATCTTCAGAGCCACCACAAGGGTGAATATCCCGAAAAGGGGTTTATAGCTCTTGAGATCCGGCAGAAACTTGTAAGAGAGGGTTGACCCTATCATGGCTCCCGCTATGCTTCCTATACCCAAAAGCAAGCCAACTGTGACTATTACCCTCTTTTGCTTGAGGTAGGAGGGAACCGCTATCAGCGTTGAGGTGAAGATAAGGATCTGGTTCATCAGCTTTATGCTGTTTGCCTGAGGTATACCAAACACCGAGATGTGACCGACTCCCGCAAGTATTCCTCCCGCAGCTCCAACGGTGGAAAAAACTAAACCTACAAACACACTCCAGAGAAAGGCTACTACGGGGTTGATCTCAACGCCGAAGACCTCCGAAAACATAGCTTAAACCTCCCTACATGTTGATTCCGATGCCGTGATCGTAAACGAGCCTACCTCCCAAGTTGCCCTGATAGAAGATCAGGAAGATACCCACCAGCAGCAGGAAAGCGTAAAGGTGGTGTAGGACAGATATCCTTTTAAAGTGGTATAGAACTCTTAGTCCCAAGACAACACCGAAAAGAAGTGCTACAGCTATGCCCAAAGTCTCGTGGGTGTGAAGTAGCTCCAAAGCCTCGGCGCTTATGGGAAGATCCTCTATACTCTCGTGGGCTATGTAACCGCTTAAGGCGGCGCCTGCGGTACTCAAAGCAGAGAGAAAAACCATCAGAAACTCCACACCGTCGGGTTCCCTTCTTCTCAAATGATAAAAGGCGTGGAGGACAAGGGTGGCTACGGGAATGGCTATTCCGAAGTGAACCGCCGGCGGGTGGATCTTAACTATGGAGGGGTACGTAACCTTCTCGTGTTGAACGGCAGACCTTTGGGAAGGTCTTTCGTGCGCCAGTAAAAAGGGGGAAAAGAGAAGAGGCGCGCACAAAACTATGATAACCAGAAACTTTAAAGAAAACCCCATCTCCTATTAATATAACCCACATGGAGGAGCAAAGGGGTTAAGAGGATTCAGGCATGGTTGTTGAGAGCTTCCCACTCCTCGGGGGTGAGGACGTTTACAACCTTTTTCTTTCTTCTCCTTTCAAAGTGAACGTATCCGTCGGTGAGGGCAAAGAGGGTAAAGTCCGAACCCATACCAACGTTCTTTCCGGGGTATATCCTCGTTCCCCTCTGGCGGACAAGGATGTTTCCCGCCTTTACAAACTGCCCCGCATACCTCTTTACACCGAGCCTTTTAGAATGGCTATCCCTTCCGTTCCTCGTTGAACCTCCGCTCGCCTTAGATGCCATTTTTAGACCTCCTTTATTTCTTTAATTAATACCTCAGTGTAAGGTTGTCTATGCCCCTTCCACCTCTTGTAGTTCTTCTTGGGACGGTATTTGAAAACTATGATCTTTTTGCCCCTGCCGTGGGCTACGACCTCGGCTACCACCTTACCTTTGTTAAACTCCAGCGTCCCGTCGTCTTTACGAACCATGAGGGGTTCAAACTCTATCTGCGAACCCTCCTGAGCGTCTATCTTTTCTATCCTTATCTTGTCACCGGGCTGGACCTTATACTGCTTACCTCCAGTCTTTATAACCACATACATGCGTCGTCTACCTCCTACGGGCTGTGGTAAAAATCACCGAGCTAAAACTCTCTTAGAGACCAATATTATACACATACAACGTAAGGAGGGAAGAGAAATGAAAACTCTCTTTCTCGTTTTCCTTATCCTTATCGGATTTTCTTTCGGTTCCTACAAGGAGTGCACGAGCGAGGTTGAAAGGGGGAACCTGAAAAAAGCCCTATCCTTGTCCAAAAGTCTGGTGGAGGAAGGAAAGAAATATGAAGGTTTCTTCTGCCTTTCAGATGTGGCGTCCGCTTTGGGTGAATACAGACTGGCTATAAAGTATGCAAGGCTTGCCCTTGAAGAGGCAAAAACCCCCGATCAGAAAATAGCGGTCTCTTCAAGCTTATTCAAGCTCCTTTTGGACGTTGGAGATCTTAAAACCGCAAGGAAGGTTTTGAACTTCATGATTGAAACCATCAATAAATTGGAAGCTCCCAACGATCTGCTCAAGTATGCGGTTCTCTTCAACATAGCTCTCTACTATCAGCACAGCGGTGACTATGAAAAAGCCCTTGAGTACTACTCCAAGGCTTTGGAGGTGGCGCCGCCCGACGGCAAATTCAGTGTCTACAACAACGTAGCTCTCCTCTATGCCCATATGGACAGATTTGAAAAGGCGGTGGAGTTTTACAAGAAGGCTTTGGAACATGCCCGAACCTCCTACAACAAAGCTTTGGCTCTTGTAAATCTGGGAATAGCCTACATAAATCTGAAAAACTTTAAGGAAGCGGAGAGGGTTTTAACCGAGGGTGTGAAGATAGGAAACAACTTCGGGCTTATAAAGGCTCTCGGCTACTACCATCTCGGCAGGTTATACGTGCTGAAAGAGGACTACCGGAGAGCTATATCCGCCCTTAAAGTGGCGGTTAAATTGGCTAAGGCGTTGAACCTTAAAGATCTCCTGTCACCAGCAGAAAGTCTCCTGACTGTAGCCCTTGAAAGGAGGGAGGATATCTTCGTAGTGGGAGGTTTAGAGGATGAGGTCTTTAAGGTAGCATTCCTTACGGTAAAAGGGGAAGGGGATCGTTACCTGAAGGTTTCAACCTACAGAGTAAGGAACAGGGAGGATCTTCAAAAGGTATACGAATTTATCGGTGTTCTTAAAAAAATGAAAAATTTGAGGAAACTGGAACTCTATACCACCGAAAAGGGGTTAGAGGGCTTTTCTAAAGTTTCCATGGACTCGGTGGTAAAGGCGGAGTTTAATGCCCTTATCCCTTCCGAAAGACGAGGAAACAGCCTCCTGATACGCATAGGTTACGATAACACTTACTTCGTTTATATGAGCGGAGGAGAGCTTAAGCTGATAAAGGTGCCTTACGGAATGATAAGCGCCTCCGATTTTTCTAAGAGCGGGGCGGAGTTCTTCAAGTTTATAGAGTTCCTTGTGAAGGATGAGTTCTATCAGGCGATTGTTTTTGAAGGGGGCAGAGCGCTCAGAAATAAAAAATACGTTTACCTGATCGGTGATATAGGCGTCTTTACCGTAGCTGCTGCGGGAGATAAGGATCTTACACCCCTTAAAGAAAAGAGGATCACCCTTACCCAATTAAACAGACTCGTTAAAAAGCTAAAGGACCGCCTCGGGGAAATATACCTACAAACGAGCGAGGAGAAAGTAGCCCACCTTGACATGTATGAGCTGTATGCGGGAGCTTATCTGCTCAAAGGTATACTTGAACTCTTAGGAAAGAAGGAAGTCCTCTACAGAAACTATGCCGACTGGATAACCCTCAAAGCCCTCAGAGAAAGCCTTACGGTAAGCTACAGAAGCTCTACCTTGTATTCTATGGGTGCTATCTGATTGATCATGTAGGCTATTGAGCAGGTCCCCGGGTCGTATATGGTTTTGTCGAGGGCTTTTTTTACGTCCTCTTCAGTCACGTTGCCTTTTACCTTTACCGTTAGGTAGATCTTCAGGAAAACCTTGGGGTAACCTTCCGTTTTTCTATCCGCATCCGTTTCTATCTCTATGTCCTCTACGTGCTTTCCTTCTTTATGGAGGGCTTCGTAGAGGTGTATACCTACACAGCCGGCTATGGAGTGGAAGAGAAGTTCGGGAGGTCTTATACCTCTTCCCTTTCCGCCCACGTAGTCGGCGGCGTCAATGGGCACCTCTCTGCCGGCAGGACCTATCCCTACAAAGTGGAAGTCCTCCTTTTGCTTTACCTTTACCTTCATGCTTTTCCCCCTATGGAAGTTTTATCGTTAATTATAAGGGTTGCGGAGCTTCTACGAGGCTTTTTCCTGTTGCTGGAGCATGGCAGAGAGGTTTTCCACCGGGAAGACGCGGGAAATACCCCCGCGTGCGGAAACGCCTATTAGCTTGTCCGCAAAGCTTGCCAGCACCTCCCTCAGGGTTACCACTATGAATTGAGCTTCCTTTGACATTTCCCTTATAAGCTCTCCCACCTTCCGAGCGTTGGCTTCGTCAAGGTGGGCGTCCACCTCGTCAAAGTAGTAGAAGGGAGAAGGTTTGTATTCCTGTATGGCGAAGATCAAAGACAAGGCGGCGAGGGTCTTTTCCCCGCCTGACATGGCTTCTAAATACTGGACGTCCTTACCCCTCGGCTTTACTATGAGGTTTATCCCTCCCGAAAAGGGATCGGTTTCATCCTCTATTATCATCTGAGCTTTCCCGCCGGGTGAGAGGAAGGAGAATATCCTTTTGAGGTTCCTGTTTATATTGTTGAAGGCTTCCATAAAGGCTTTCAGCTTTTTGGTTTCTATCTCCTCTATCATCTGCTTTATAGCCTGTCTCTCTTCTTGGAGTTTCCTGTGCTTCTCCTGATAGTCGTTGTAGCGGGCGAGCTCTTCTTGGTAATCTTCCTCCGCCCGCAGGTTCACGTTTCCGAGATTCTCAAGTTCCCTTTCAATTTTGAAGAGCCGCTCCTTCAGCTTCAGGGTTCCTTCCTTAACATCTTCTGCAGGTTTCTCGTAGCCGAGTTCTTTGAGCCTCTGGTAGAGGTCCTCAAGCTTTTGAAGAACCCTACTCAGATTGGCTCTGTATTGGGAGAGTTCGGTTTTTACCTCTTCCTCTTCAAACCTCAGCCTTCCGAGCTGTGCCTGAAGGTCTCCTATCTCCTTTTCTAAGGCGTCTCTTTCCTTGTATAACCTGTAGCCCTGAGCCTCTATCTGCTTTACCTGTTCCTCAAGCTCTTCCTTTCTTTTGAAAAGCTCCTTTTCCTTCTCACGGAGGCTCCCTATTTCTTCCTCTACCCTTTGCAGGTCAAGGGTTTTTCTCCTTACCTCTTCCTCTATTGATCTTATCTCCGACCTTTTATCTCCAAGAAGGGACCTTAAACTCTCCACCTGTTTTCTTTTTTCCTCCACCTTTGCCTTTGATCTTTCGTATTTTTGTCTGAGATCTTCTATGCCCGAGGACTTGTAGTAGTTCATAATGTCCTGCCTTTTGAGAGAAAGGTTATGAAGTTTCTCCTGAGAGTAGTCAATTTCTTCCTTCAGCTCCCTGAGCTTTTCCTTAAGCTTCTTTTCCTCTTCCTCTAATACCTTCAGATACTCCTGAGCTCTGCTGATCTTTTCATCGTATTCTTTAAGGCGCTCCTTCCCGCCCTTGGCTAAGTCAGCAAGCTCGGAGAGCTTTCTTTCAAGGTGCTTGACCAGTCCCTCCCTCTCGGCGAGTTCGCTTCTGAGGACCTTGAGCTTAGCCAAAATGTCCTCTTCCCTTTCCTTCAGCTGGTTGTGCTCTTCTTCAAGCTTGGAAAGCTCTTCTAAGTAAAACTTCCTGCCGAGTTCCCCGCCCGAGCGCTGGGACCCGCCCGTGATTATCCCGCTCTTTTCAAAGAGTTCACCCTCCAAGGTTACCATCCTGTAAGAGCCTATACCTATCCTCTTGGCGGATTCAAAGTCTTCAACTATCAAGGTGTCGCCAAAGGCAAACTTTACCGCCCTTTCAAATCTCTTGTCGTATTCCACAAGGTTGATGGCAAAGTCCACCGCACCCCTTACTCTCGGGTAGGGAGGCAGTTTGTCCTCTACCCTTATTCTGTTTAAGGGTATGAAGCTCATCCTCCCCAAGTTGTTCCTTTTTAGGTGTTCTATGCACCTTCTTGCCACCTCTTCGTTTTCAACCACCACATACCTGAGCCTACCACCGCCCGCCACCTCAACCGCCCTTATGTGCTCGGGGTCCTTTACCGTTATGAGGTCTCCCACCGTCCCGTATACCCCTTCTATCCCCTCAAAGATGTTCTCCGCAGGTGGAAGGCTCGATAGCTTGCTCTCCACGTAAGCCTTCGCCTTTATGGTCTCCTCTATCTTCCTTCTTGTCTCCTTAAGCTCCTCTTCTAACTTTTTTATTCTTCCTTTTATCTGAGAAAGGGCGTCCGTTTCTACCGCCTTCATCCTGCGGATCTTTTCCATCTCCCCTGTGGAGTTTTCCGCCTCCTCTTTGAGCTTTTCCTTCTCTTGGGAGAGCCTTTCTATGTCCTCCAAGGTTTTTTCTCTCTTCAGCTCTATCTCCCTGAGCCTCACCCTTGCGGAGTTCTCCTCTTCCTTGAGCTTCTCTATATGCTCCTTTAGGGCCTTTTCCTTTTCCTCAGTCCTCTGAGCCTCTTCTATGGAGACCTTCAGCTTGTCGTCAAGCTCCTTGAGCTGGGCGTAAAGCCTCTCTTCTTCTTCCTTTAGCTCCTTGAGGATAACCTCCTCTTGCTGGAGCCTCTCTTCAAGTTCCGAAAGCTCCCTCTCAAGGTTGGAAAGGTCCTTTTTCAGATACTCAAGGGCTTTGGAAATTTTCTCCCTTTCCTCTTCAAGCTTTGCGGAC
>WFYH01000046.1 GCA_015490215.1 Aquificaceae bacterium | reverse complement strand
CCCGCCCTGAGGGGAACGGAAAAAAGTATCAGAAGGGCTACCAAAGGGAGAAAAACTCTCATCTAAACCCTCCTTACATACAAAAATAGCATACGGAAGGAAGGGCTTTCTATTGAACTTATCAGCTTCTCAATCTGACCCCTGCTAAGGGTTCTTTTCCTTTTGGGATTGAGGGAACTCCCCGTGTAGTGGAAAAAACGCACCAGATCCCAGCCCCTAAAGGGTATGGCTATCTCCCTTACGAAGTGAACCTTTTCCATCCCCTTCACCTTTTCTAAGACCTCTTCTTCCGATGGAAAGGGAAAGTCAATGCCTTCAAGGCTACCCTTAACGGGCAAGGCTATGCCTGCTCCTACCTTTGAAACCCTCAGAGCTTCGGGCAGGCTTTTAGAAAGGTTTGTCCAATGGAGGGAGAAGTTGCTCAGAACGAAATCAAAGCTCTCTTCTTTGAAAGGCAGAGCCTCCGCATCACCTACAACCGCAAAAGGGAAGCTCCTTTTGAATACCCTGACCATGTTCGGGGCTATGTCCAATCCTATAGGAGAGCAGTCTTCTCTCAAAAACTTGGAAACGAAACCCGTTCCGCACCCCAAGTCAAGAACCCTCCCGCGGGGCTTTACAAACTCAACGAGGATAAGGGCAGATTCTCTTTGGGGAATAGCCCACCTTTCATAGGTCTCTGCAGACCTTGAGAACCTTAAGGAATAAGCCTTTTTCATTTCCAAAGGGATAATGACCTCCGGGAAGGAATATAAGTTTACTATCCTTCAGGAGACTGCGAAGCTTCAGGGCTTCCGCAGGAGGAACCACCTCATCCGCCATGCCGTGAACTATAAGGACCTTCTTTTTAACGAAAGGAAGAAGACTTCTAAGGTCAAGGTTTACGTAGTCGTCAAGCAGGCGCAAACCTTCTTTTTCAGCAAAGCGGTCCCTAAAGTCCCTCCCGTAAGCTCTCTTTCTGAAGAAGTCAACCCCTTCCCTTTTTACCTTCGCCTTAAAGGCTCTTATGTTCTTCTTGTGCCAAGCCCCTCCGAAGAAGGGCGTTGTTCCTATAAGAAGGAGGTTCCTCACCTTATAGGGAAAGCGCAATGCCAAAAGGAGGGCTAAGGATCCGCCCAGCGACCAACCTACCACGTGGCTTTGATCGGGGATACGCCTTGCTATTGACCAAAGCAGGCTGTCAAAGCCTCTGTAATTTTCTATGTTCGCACCATGGGCGGGAAGATCAACCTTTAAGCCGGGCAAGCCCTCAAAGACCTTTGAGGAGAAAGCCCACCCGTGTATGAAAAGGAAGTCCTTCACATGAGCTGTTGTTGCTTTTTGAGAGCCTTCAGGATTCTCTTTCTTCTGGCACGCTCTCTCTTCTTCTTAAGCTCGCTGGGTTTTTCGTAATACTCCCTACGCTTTACCTCGGTCAGTATCTGCTCCTGATCTACCAGCCTTTTAAACCTCTTGAGCACCTTCTCTATCGGCTCTCCGTCCTGAACTATTACTACCGCCAAGTGCGATCACCTCCGCTTAAGTTGTGATTCCTGAGCAAATTATACCCTAAAATTAGAAGAACGGCGCCATGACTTTTTTGGGAGAAAAGCTAAAAAAACTGAAAGAGGAAGGTAGGAAAGCCCTCGTTGGCTACATGATGGTGGGATATCCCGATTACGATACCTCCCTGAAAGCCTTTGAAATTCTCCTCTCCGAAGGAGTGGACATCCTTGAGCTGGGTTTTCCCTTTTCCGACCCGGTGGCGGACGGTCCCACCATACAGTTAGCTCATGAGGTTGCCCTCAAAAACGGCATAACCTCAAAGGAGGTCTTTGAAACCGCCCGCAGGTTAAAGGTGAATTTTCCCGAAGTCCCCATAGTACTCATGACCTACTATAACCCCATATTCAGAATGGGCTTGGAGAGGTTCTGCGAAAGGGCTAAAGAAAATCTGGTAGACGGTTTTATAGTTCCAGATCTTCCGCCCGAAGAGAGCGGACCCCTGAAGGAGGCGACAAACAATTACGAACTTTCCCTTGTGCTGTTGGCTTCCCCTACGAGCACGGAAAAGAGGCTCAAGCTTATATGCACTATGTCCGACGATATGGTCTACTTCGTTTCGGTAACGGGAACCACAGGTGCAAGAAGGGAGTTACCCTTTGAAGAGTTGGAGGAAAACCTGAAAAGATACAAGAGTGTGTGCTCCAAACCGGTGGTTGTGGGCTTTGGGGTATCCAAGAGGGAACATGCGGAGAGGATTTCTGCGGTGGCGGACGGAGTGGTGGTGGGAAGTTTGTTCGTGAGGTTAGCAGGAAAAAGGGATCTCAAGTATCTCGCAGAAGCCGTAAGAGATCTCTCTAAGGGGGTAAAGCATTTTCAGATTAAAGAAAGGAACCTTTAGAGAGGTAGGAAAACATTTCCTAACGGTTGCAGCGATTTTTCTATCCATAGGCTTGATTACAATAACTTCAATGGCAAATGGCTTCTTGCTGTGGGCTGTTAGTTTCGCTGTAGGAGTATATTTGATAGATAGGGGTGAAAGGAATGGATAGTTATACGGTAAGTTTACTTTTAGTAGGTTTAGGGGTTATATCTATAGGTTTGTTCATGATATGGTCTTCCCATCGGTCCGAATCTGAGAATAGGGAGACATCTTGAAATCAGGAGGTAATCATGAACTTGGTAGCCGTAGGAGGAGGAACAGGGCTTTCAATGCTTCTGAAAGGTTTGAAAAAGGAAGTCGGTCAGGGAATAGAGGAGCTTTCTGCCATAGTTACGGTTGCGGACAGCGGAGGTAGCACAGGGCGCCTTAGGAAGATATACCAGATCCCCGCACCGGGGGACATAAGGAACTGTATAGCGGCACTCTCGGACAGCGAAGAGATTATGCAGAGACTCTTTCAGTATAGGTTCAAAGGCGAGGGGCTTGAGGGTCACGCCTTCGGGAACCTGTTCCTTACAGCCCTTACGGACATAACCGGAAGCTTCCTTGAGGCGGTAAGGCTCTCTTCGGAGATACTGAGAACCAAGGGAAGGATTATCCCTTCCACTGTGGAGGACGTTCACCTTGTGGCGGAGTTTGAATCGGGACAGGTGGTAAAGGGGGAAGAGCAGATAACAGAGCACGGGAAAGAGACAGGAGAAAAGATAGTGAAAATGTGGATAGAACCAGAAAATGCCAAGGCTCCCATAGAGGCAATAGCGGCAATTGAGGAGGCCAACGTGATAGTTATAGGTCCGGGGAGCCTCTTTACGAGCATCATTCCCAACTTCCTTATAAAGGACGTCTCCGAAGCCATAGCGAGATCAAAGGCACTTAAGATATTCGTCGTTAACGCCATGACCCAACCGGGTGAGACGGATGGCTTTACCGCCTACGACCACCTGAACGCTTTTCGGAAACTCTCAGGTCTTGAAAAGGTTGATGCGGTGATAGTAAACACGAAGATGCCGCCCCACGGACTGCTTAAGAAATACCTTGATCAAGGGCAGGAACCTGTAACTCCCGACGTTAGCAAGATAGCCAAGGAAGGCATAGCGGTATTCGCCGAGGACCTGATAGGCGACAGGGAGGACTTCGTAAGGCATGACCCCGATAGGCTTGCGGAGCTTATCGTTCGCATAGCGGAGAATGAAGCACTTTCTACCCTTTGACACCTCCCTACTTTCGGAGGATAAAGCGTCAGTAGTTATCTGCGGTAGCGGTATAGCCGGTCTCACCTGTGCCATAGCTCTCAAGGAGCTGGGAATTGATCCCTTCCTGCTGACGAGGGGTATAGGGAACACCTACTACTCTCAAGGAGGCATAGCTGCGGCGGTTCACCCCTCGGACAGCCCGCAGGCTCATTTTTTGGATACCCTCAGAGCCGGTAGAAGGCTGAACAACGAAGAGGCT
>WFYH01000045.1 GCA_015490215.1 Aquificaceae bacterium | reverse complement strand
TTGAGAGGGCTGACACGCTGTCCGCATAGGGCATAAGGTCTATGTAGAGGGTCAGGAGATTTCCTGCGCCCAGCTCCTGCAAGACCTTCCTTATGAGCGTCGTCTTCCCATACCTCCTTGGAGCGGTTATTACAAAGCTCTCCCTTCGCTTCAGATCTTCCTTCAATTTCTTCAGTTCCTCAACCCTATTTATAAACTCCATAGTGTTTAATAAATATAAACAGAATTTGTTGGTAAGTAATCAAAAAATGTTTACAGAAATAAACAAAAAACGTTGATAATCTTCAGAAGGTCAGAGGCAGGTATTTGAGGATTGTTGTTCGGGTTCAAAGGGATAGATTAGAGGTTGTAACAGCTTTCTTTGACAGGACGCCCAGGAAGAAAGGGCTATGCGGATAATGTATGTCCCAAGGTTTCATGCAATCTCCTATCTCACAGATACAAGACTGGCAATCTTTGCCGTTTAGTTGCCCATTTTCTACTTTCTCAAAGTATTTACCCACAAGTTTTTGCAAAAGCTGTGTTTGATAAAGACGTGTCATGAAGGCTCAAAGAGACCCTTTTCCTTCAAACGGAAGATGTATTCAAGGACTTCGTCATCGGAAAGTTGGTGAAAGTCCTGATAAAAAAGCCCCACCGCAAAGTTCATTTCTCTGGAGGGATGGTAGCAGACAAAATCATCAACCGTCTCGGAGATCCTCTTTACCGAGTCCTCGGGGCAGACCGGAACCGCTACGGTCACGCAGGAAGCCCCTTTCCTTTTGGCAAATTCCGCACCGGCTATGGCGGTGTAACCGGTGGCTACTCCGTCGTCCACCACTACGGCGTGCCTGTCTTTTAAATTCGGATAGCCCTTGGGCAGGAAGGTTTCTTCCCTCTCCCTTATCTTCTGGAGCTCCCTCTGGGCTATCTTTGATACGGTGGATGAGTCAAGCTTCGCGTGACCGACTATCTCCTCGTCAAGGTATATCCTACCTTCCGGATCAATGGCTCCAAAACCCGCCTCTTCGTTCCAAGGAAGCCCGAGCTTTCTGGTTATGACAAGACTGACGGGAATGCTGAGTTCCTGTGCCATGGCATAAGCTACGGGCACACCACCTCTCGGGATAGCCAAGATTATGGGGTTTAAATCCTTACGGATATTCTCCTTGAGAGCTTGAGCCAAAAGCCTTCCCGCCTCCTCTCTATCCTTAAAGATCATGATAGCTTTTGAAGGAGGGAGATGATGTTGTCAAACTTTCTGTTTGCCTCCGCTATCACGTAGTCAAGCTGTTCTCCTTCCGCTATTGAAAGGTCGTAGAGTATGGAGCTTACCTCCTTGAGTATCTGATAAAGAACCGTGTAGAGCTCCTCAGTGAGTTTTTTCCCGGGGTTAGGTATTTCCCTGTATACCTCCCCCACCACGTTGGTCAGCTTCCTCAGGTGGTTTGCTATTGAAAGGATCTCCTGATCGTTTCTGTATATGTCAATAACATCGTTGTATCTCTCCTCAATCTCGGAGAACATGGTTTTAAAGAGCATCTCCTCAAGGATGTGTAAGTTCTTGTCCATAGAATTCCTCCACCCTTCTAATAATTTCGTCGGGGCTGTTTACCATTTCAACACCTTCTACCCTGTGGGTTTTGTAACCCACAATATACTTACCGAGGATAAGGGCGTAGGCTATCTCCGAGAGGGTACCATAGTGCCCCCCTATGGCTATGACCATATCCCCACTCGCCACCACTATGGGGTTCCTGTTCCAGTTCATTCCCGTATTTATCTTTATGTCAATGTAGGGATTTGCCTCGTGCCCGTCGTAGGAAGGCATTACTCCGATGGTAAGACCTCCCGACTCCTTTGCCCCCTTGCATACCGCTTCCATTACACCCGTTCTTCCCCCGCAGACGACCACTATGTTTCTCCTTGCAAGCTCCCTGCCCACGAAAAGGGCAACCTTATACTCTTCCTCCGTTGCGGAGGAGGATCCTATGACCGAAACGACCCTCATCGGGGAAAGATTGTAAAATAATCCTGATGCGCTACGACGTGATCATAATCGGAGGAGGAGCTTCCGGTCTTTCCTGCGCTTTGACCTTAGCCTCCGCCAAGGGAAGAGGTTGGGACTGGGCAGAAAACAGGAAGTATCTCGTCCTTGACACGGGAAGATCCGATATGAACAGGGCGCTCTTTAACAACGTCCCCGGAGTGCCCATAGGGACCTTGGGGAAGGATATGCTCGGAATTCTGAAGGATCAGATACAGCACTACGGCGGGGTGGACTTTTTGGAGGAAAAGGTGGTAAAGGTTGAAGGGGAGAAGGGAAACTTTAAGGTATACACGGAAAAGGGAAACATCTTTGAGTCTGAATTTGTGGTCCTTGCAAGCGGTTTCCACAGGTTTGAGATAGAGTGTGAGGGTGTGGAAGTAGTAGAAAATCCTAAGTCTCCCAAGCCCGGCAGGGTTATGGTAAGGCACGACGGCGATTACAAAGTAAAAGATGGGCTTTACGTGGCGGGGCTGTTAGCGGGTGTAAGTTCCATGTTCGCCGCCGCCGCAGGATCCGGTGTTCAGGTGGCGATAAACATACTCTCCGAGTGGGCGGGCAAACCCATCGTAATCCACGATGTTCCCGAAGAAAGTTGATAAGGCTTTTTGTAGTTCCTTCGCTTATAACCCTGCTGTTCCTATACCTTTTCTTCAAGCTCGTCCCTCTCGCTGATCTGAAGAAAGCCCTTGAAACCCTCTCTTTCTCTTCCGCACTGCTGAGCTTTCTGCTCTATAGCCTCAGCCAAATCTTCAGAAGTTTGAGGTGGAAGATACTCATAGACGGGCTGTCCCTTAGGGATGTATTTTTAATAAATTCCGCAAACATATTTTTAAACAACCTTCTTCCCGCAAGGACGGGGGAACTTAGCTGGTTTTACTACGCATCCCGTCTCGGTGTAAAGCTCAGAGTTTCCCTTTGGAGCTTTGCGGTTGGCAGGTTTTACGATCTCGTTGCTATGGTGGTCTCCTTTTTTCTGTTGGAGCTTTTGGTCTTCGGGGGAATTAGATACCTTCTACTCCTCGTTTTGGTAGGTGTCCTGTCGGTAGCTCTGTGGGAGCTGAAGGCTTTGCTTCCAGAAAGGGGTAAGTTCAAAGAACTGAAGGGCTTTTTGGAAAGGGAGTTCGGATTTTCAAAGAGGGTTGCACTCCTTTTTCTTTCAACGGCAAGTTTTCTGACTAAGGGGATGTGTGCCTTTGCCTTGGTTGTGCCCCTTGTAAAGATTGAGCCTTCCACCTTTATCCTGTCCTTTATAGGAGGTGAGCTTACCACGGTTCTGCCCGTGCACGGGTTTATGGGATACGGTACCTACGAAGCGGGCTTTACCATAGCCTCAAAACTGACGGAGATGTCCACACATGAAGCCCTCAAGGTGGGTTTTTTAGTTCACACCTTTTTGCTTGTCTCTTCAACCCTTTGGGGTGTCCCTTCTATCTGGCTCTTGCATACCTTTTCTCGTAAATCTCCCTAACTTTCCTGCGTGCCCAGCTTACCGCTTCAAGGACGTCTTCCACGGTCTTCGGATCGGGTATATCTACCTCAGAAAGGGTCTCCTCTATTATTCGGGTTATGTCAAGGAAACCTATCCTTTTGGATAAGAAGAGTTCTACAGCCTCTTCGTCCGCACCCACGAGGACAGGAACGTAAACACCTCCCCTTTGACCTACACTCTTGGCTATATCCAGTGCCCTGAACCTTTCCCCGTCTACCTCTTCAAAGGTAATGGGTGATAGATCCGTAAGGTCGGGCTTTTGGAAGGGATACTCCCTGCGAGCGGGATAAAAGAGGGCGTGCAGGATCGGAACCCTCATATCGGTCGGTCCGGCGTGCATAAAGAAAGAACCGTCCTTGAGTTCAACTATTCCGTGAACCACGCTCTGGGGGTGGATTATCACCCTTATCTTGGTTAGATCAATACCGAAGAGGTTCTTAGCTTCCAGCATTTCAAAGCCTTTGTTCATGAGTGTGGCGGAGTCTACGGTTATCTTTGCACCCATGTTCCAGCGGGGGTGCCTGAGGGCTTCTTCGGGAGTGGCTTTTTCCATTTCCTCCAAGCTCCACTTCCTGAAGGGACCTCCTGAGGCGGTTAGATACACAGAGCGTATGTCTTCGGTATCAACACCCTCAAGGAGCTGAAAAAGGGCGTTGTGTTCGCTGTCTACAGGAACGATTAGGTTCCTGTGCTCTTCAACCACTTTTGGGAGGCAAACTATGGACTCTTTGTTAGAAGCGAGTAGAATTTTCCCCGCCGACAGAACTCTGTAGGCGGGCTTTATCCCGTGGACGCCCGCTATGGAATTCATAACCTTGTCCGATAAGGATATGGCTTCCTCTATGCCTTCGTCGCCCCTGCTGTATCTTACTCCCTCTGGCAGAGAGCTTTTCCAGTCCCCAGAGGGTTCTTCTTGGGTGACCACAAGTTCGGGCTTAAACTTCCTTACCTGAGCGAGAAGCTTTTCGGAAGCCCTGCGGGCGCACAGGGCTACGACCTTTATGTCATCAGGAAAACTTTTAGCCACCTCGAGGGTCTGGGAACCTACAGACCCGGTGGATCCCAAAACGGCAAGCCTTATCATAACTCGGAATATTTTAGTAGCTCACAGAAGGTGCGCTCTCTTTTAACTTGCAATTCTCTGGGGCGGGTTCTGCTGAGATTCAAATTTCTTAAAGAGAATCCTATCCCTTTCAACTATGTTCTTTACTTTGTTCTTTAGCCTTTCCCTGTTTTTGGATCGCCTCCCCACAACTCTAAGGAGGACCCTCAGGGCAGTATTCATACCTAATAAGTTGACCCAATCCGGCTCCGGGGTCAAATCTGTTTTCGGTGACCGATCAAGGAGTTAAGGATAGGAATCTATTTTCTTGAAAATCCTACAGGTTTATCTCCGCCCTCAGGATATCGTGAAGATGAATTATTCCCTCGGGTCTGTTCTCTTCGTCAGTGACTATGAGGACGGTTATCTTGTGTTCCTCCATTCTGCGCAGGGCTTCCAGAGCCATCTCGTGAGCTTTGGCGGTTTTGGGGTTTCTCGTCATGACGTCCCTTGCCCTGCTGGTGTCAAAGTTCCCGCCCCTCTTTACGAACCTTCTCAGGTCTCCGTCAGTGATGATACCGACCAGCTTCCCTTCATCGTCCACCACGGCGGTGGCTCCGAAGCCCTTTGAGGTCATTTCAAGGATAACCTCCCTCATAGGTTGGTCCTCTTTCACTATGGGAACTTCTTCTCCGGTGTGGTAGAGGTCTTTAACCAATCTGAGCTTCCTTCCCAAGGCGCCCGCCGGGTGTCTGAGGGCAAAGTCCTCTTTTGTGAAACCTTTAAGGATCAGAAGGGTCATAGCCAAAGCGTCCCCAAGAACCAAGGAGGCGGTTGAGGAGGTGGTGGGGGCTAGCCTGAGGGGACAGGCTTCCTTTTCAACGTTTAAAAAGAGATGAACGTCGCTGTATTTGGCGAGATCCGAATCGGGTCTGTTGGTTATGGCTATGAGGGGGACCCCAAGCATCTTTATGTAGGGAAGGAGCTGAAGGACCTCCGCAGACTGCCCGCTGTTGGAGATTGCTATTACCACATCGCCTTTGTCTATCACGCCCAAGTCTCCGTGGAGGGCTTCGGAAGGGTGCAGGAAATGGGCAGGAGTTCCTGTGCTTGAAAGGGTTGAAGCTATTTTTCTGGCTATGTGCCCCGACTTCCCTATACCCGTAAGGATAACCTTTCCCTTGCAGGACAGGAGAAGCTCAACCGCCTTGGCAAAGTTTTCGTCAAGACCTTCCTTCAGGGATTCAAGACCCTTTATCTCTTCCTCAATTATCTTCCTTCCATGCTCTATTATCTCCTCAGGGGTCATTCTTTGGACTTGTAGTTTTCCAAGCCCTTCTTTATCTCCTCTATGGCGCTCTGAACACCCTTGAAGTTTTCCACCTTTACCCACTTACCCGGTTCAAGCTCTTTGTAGTGCTCAAAGAAGTGCTTTATACGATCTTTTATTATCTGAGGTAGATCGTCCACCGTCTTTATATGATCGTAGGAGGGATCAAGCTTTGAGTGGGGGACCGCTATGAGCTTTGTGTCTATCCCCTCTTCGTCCCTCATCTCAAGTAGCCCTAT
>WFYH01000044.1 GCA_015490215.1 Aquificaceae bacterium | reverse complement strand
TGAGGTTTGCAATGATCTCAACCACGTCCTCGGCTATTCCCTCAAGGGAGGAAAACTCGTGATATACGCCGTATATCTTCACCGCCGTTACAGCTGTTCCCGATATGGAGGAGAGTAAAACCCTCCTGAGAGCGTTTCCGAGGGTGGTCCCAAAGCCCCTTTCAAGGGGTTCAACTACAAAGACGCCCCTCTCCTTGCCTTTCTCCTCCCAGTAAATCTTGTTGGGGTAGATAAACTCATTCAGCATCGGCATCGCCTCCTTTTACACCTTGGAGTAGAACTCAATGATATACTGCACATTTACGGGAACCTCTAAATATTCGGACACGTTCTCTGGAAGCTTGAGAACCTTTCCTCTGAAGTTGTCCTTGTCAAGCTCAAGCCAGTCGGGAATGCTACGGGGATCTATGTTTTCAAGGTTCTCCTTGAGGAAGGGTATATCCCTTGAGGAGGGCTTTATCTCTATGATGTCGCCGGGTTCTACCTCGTAGTGGGGGATGTTTACCTTCCTACCGTTTACGAGGACGTGACCGTGGGCAACGAGCTGGCGCGCCTGCCTGCGGGTTACCGCAAAGCCGAGCCTGTATACCACGTTGTCAAGCCTCCTTTCAAGAAGCTGAAGTAGGACTTCACCCGTGTTCTCCTTGGATTTTGCCGCCCTGTCAAAGTATCTTTTGAACTGCTTTTCCCTCAGACCGCCGTAGAGGAACTTGAGCTTTTGCTTTTCCATAAGACGGAGTCCGTATTCGGTGAGCTTCCTTCTTCTTCCTTTGATCCTTCCGTGCTGACCGGGGGGAAAGTTCCTGCGCTGGAGTATGCGGGGTGCGGACTTCTTTCCGGATACGACAACTCCAAACCTTCTGTCAATCTTTACCCAAGGACCTATATACCTTCCCATCAGACTCTCCTCCTTGCGGGGGGTCTACAACCGTTGTGGGGTATGGGGGTCACGTCCCTTATGGCGGTCACCTTAACATCTGAGGCGAGGATCGCCCTGAGGGCGGATTCCCTTCCCGCTCCGGGACCCTTTACCCATATCTCCACTTCCTGAAGACCGAACTCGTTTATGGCTCTCCTTATCGCCTTTTGAGCCGCAAGCTGTGCAGCGTAAGGGGTGCTCTTCCTTGTCCCCTTGAAACCTACCGTTCCTCCGCTCTCCCATACGATGGTGTTCCCCTGCGGGTCGGTTATGTTCACTATGGTGTTGTTAAAGGTGGTATGGATGTGGACTATGCCCTTGGTTACCGTTCTTTTCTGTTTTTTCTTCCTCGCCATACTGGACCTCCTTATTTACCTCTCTTTCTCGTTCCGCCTACGGTCTTTCTCTTGCCCTTTCTCGTCCTTGCGTTGGTTCTCGTCTGCTGTCCCCTCACGGGCAGACCTCTGGCATGCCTCTGCCCCCTGTAACAGCCCATATCTATAAGTCTCTTTATGCTCAGCTGAACCTCTCTCCTGAGGTCACCCTCCACCTTGTAGTTCTCGTCTATGAACTTTCTGAGGGTGTTAAGCTCTTCGGGAGTAAGCTCTCCTACTCTCTTCTTGCAGTCTATACCGGTGGCTTCGCAGATTTCCTTTACCCTTGACTTACCTATGCCGTATATGTAGGTCAGGGCTATCTCCAAACGCTTGTGGTCGGGAAGGTCAACACCCGCTATCCTTGCCATATCCTACCTCCTTATCCCTGCTTCTGCTTGTGTTTGGGATTCTCACAGATAACGTAAACACGTCCCTTGCGCCTGATTATCTTACACTTGGCACACCTCTTCTTTACCGAAGCTCTAACCTTCATGGAAAACCTCCTCAGAGTCTGTAGACTATCCTCCCGCGGGTAAGGTCGTAGGGGGACAGCTCCACCCTTACCCGGTCCCCGGGAAGGATCCTGATAAAGTTTATTCTCATCTTGCCCGATATGTGGGCTAAAACCTCATGCCCGCTCTCAAGCTTCACCCTGAACATACCGTTGGGGAGGGCTTCCGTTACCTCGCCCTCCATGACTATGCCCTTTTCCTTTTCGTGCTCTTGCTTTTTCCTCTTTCCCATCCTTCAGATCTCCGTAAGAACTATAGGTCCCTGCTTGGTAACGGCAACGGTATGCTCAAAGTGCGCCGCGGGGCTTCCGTCCTTGGTCCTGACGGTCCACCCGTCACCGTCGCTCACCGTCTCCTCGGTTCCCAAAGAGAACATAGGCTCTATGGCTATCACCATACCCTGCCTGAGCTTGATATCCTTTTTGCCCAGATCCTTGCGGTTGTTGGGAACGAAAGGTTCCTCATGGACCTTCTTCCCTATGCCGTGTCCTCCGTATTTGAGCACAGGATACACCCCGTATTCCTCCGCGGTAGAGTGTATAGCCTCCACTATGTCGCTAAGCCAATTGCCCGCAACCGCCCTTTCCACCGCTCTCTCCAAAGCCTTTTTGGTAGCCTCCAGAAGCCTTTTCCTGTCGGGATCCACCTCTCCGACCGCCACAGTTATGGCGGAATCACCGGCGTAACCGTTTATTATAGCACCAAAGTCTACGCTTACCAAGTCCCCCTCTTTTATGACCTTATCCTTCTTAGGAAGTCCGTGAACCACCTCGTCGTTTACCGATATGCAGGCGGCAGCTGGATACCTCACGTTGCTGAAAGGGGGCTTGTAGTTTAAAAAGGCGGGCTTTGCTCCCCTCTTTTTGGTCTCCTCCCTTACTATCATTTCAATGTCCCAAGTGCTCATGCCGGGCTTTATGCTTTTGGCTACTACGCTTAGAACCTCTGCCACCACCCTGCAGGCAGCCCGTATCTTCTCTATTTCCTTAAAGGAGTAAAGCTCAATCCCCTTCTTCATTGAGAACCCTCAGAAGATCCGAGTAAACACTTTCTATATCCTTGGAGGCGTCCAAGGAAACTAATATATCCCTCCGTTTGTAGTAATCAATAAGGGGTGCGGTTTGCTCCCTGTATACCCTGAGGCGGTTTCTTACCACCTCCTCTTTGTCGTCCTCCCTTTGAACGAGAGGACTTTTGCATCTATCACAGATCTCGTCCTCTTTGGGAGGGTTAAACTTAATGTGGTAAACCGCACCGCAGGAGGGGCAGGTTCTCCTACCCGAGAGCCTTTCAACTACCGTGTCCTCGTCCACCTCAAAGAGTATTACCTTGGACAGCCTTAAAGACTTCCTCTCAAGCATCTCATCAAGCGCCTGTGCTTGTGGGACAGTTCTGGGGAACCCGTCAAAGATGACACCTCCTTCGGGAGGCATAACCTCTTCTATCAGGGCTATGATCAGATCATCAGGTACCAGCTGACCCTTTTCCATGAACTCCTTAGCTTTAAGTCCAAGGGGCGTTCCTCTTTTAACGGCGTCCCTCAGGATGTCCCCCGTTGATATGTGCACCAGTCCCTTCTCTCGGGCGAGCCTCTTTGCCTGAGTCCCTTTTCCCGCTCCGGGAGGTCCGAGAAAAACCAAATTCATACCTTCCTCCTCTTTCTGATCATACCTTTGAACTTCTTTGTAATCAGGTTGGCTTCCACCTGCTTGAGGGTGTCAAGGGCGACACCGACAACTATAAGGGCGGTCGTTCCCCCGAAGTAGAAGGGGACGTTAAGCTGAAGGCTTATAAAGAGGGGTATTATGGCGACCACCGAGAGGAAAATGGACCCTACAAAGACGAGCCTGTTTATAACCTGCTCAAGGAACTTTTGGGTATCCCTGCCCGGTCTTATGCCGGGGATGAAGGCACCGCCTTTGTGGAGGTTTTCCGCCACCTCCACGGGGTTTATGAGAACCGCCGTGTAGAAGTAGGTAAAGAAAACTATAAGGAGAACATACAGGAAGTTGTAAAGGAATGAAGTTGGATTAAAGGCATCGTGCAGCGCTTGGGCTATCGGGTGCTGTATAAAACCGAGAACGCTTGAGGGGATTATCAAAAGGGACTGGGCAAAGATGATAGGTATGACCCCTGCAGGATTTATCTTTATAGGAAGGTAAGACGTCCCACCTCTGAACTCTTGGCGTCCCACCACTCTGCGGGGATACTGGACGGGTATCCTCCTCTCCGCCTCGTGTATGTAAACGATCCCTATTATCACCACTATAACCATCACGAGGGCGCCCGCAACCGCAAAGGGGGTTAGATCTCCAGTTCTAAGCCTTTCTACAAGGTTTATCACCGCGTTGGGAAAGCCCGCCACTATGCCCGCAAAGATTAGAAGGGACATTCCGTTGCCTATTCCCTTCTCCGTGATCCTTTCACCCATCCATACCAAGAACATGGTTCCCGCCACAAGGGTCAACACCGCAACGGATATAAACAGGAACCCTGCTTCGGGGACAACCGGAAAGCCCCTCGGAGAGGTCTGGTTCTGAAGCCACAGGGCTATACCGACCGACTGGACGAAGGCGACAAAAAGGGTCAGGTATTTGGTGTATTCGTTTATCTTGTATCTCCCGTAGTCTCCCTCTTCCTTTGCGAGCCTCTGGAGTTGGGGGATGGCTACGGTAAGGAGTTGCATCATTATTGAAGCGGAAATGTAAGGCATAACCCCGAGGGCGAACACCGTCATGCGGGAGAGGTTTCCTCCTGAGAAGATGTCGTAGAGATTAAAAAGGGTCCCCTCAAGGGACCTGAAGAAGTCCTCAAGAGCCTTCGTATCTATTCCGGGCAGGGGGATGTGGCTTCCAAGCCTGTATATGGCAAACATAAGGAGGGTATAGAAGAACCTCTTTCTGAGGTCCTCAAAGGCAAAGATGTTTTTGAGGTAGTCTATCACTTCCCGATTACCTCACAGACTCCTCCTGCCTTTTCTATCTTCTCTTTTGCGCTTTTAGAAAAAGCGTGGGCCTTTACGGTGAGCTTCTTTGTAATCTCTCCTTTGCCCAAGATCTTTACAAGGTCACCTTTGGAGCACAGCCCCCTTTGGGCAAGGGCCTCCGGGGTTACTTCATCTCCTTCCGAAAAGAGCTTGTCCAATACCCCTACGTTTACGGGTGTGTATTCCTTGCGGGTCGGGTTTACAAATCCCCTTTTGGGAACCCTCATGTGCAGGGGTGTCTGTCCACCTTCAAAGTAAGCGGGAAGGTTTTTGTCACCGGACCTGCTCTTTTGACCTTTGTGACCCCTGCCGGCGGTCTTTCCCTGACCAGCCGCTATGCCTCTGCCTACCCTCTTCCTTTCCTTAGTAGCTCCCGGATGGGGTCTAAGTTCATGAAGCTTCATCTTCTATCTCCTCCACCTTAACGAGGTAGTGAGCCTTCCTTATGTTTCCCCTTACCATGGGGTTGTCCTCCAAGATCCTGCTTTGACCCGGCTTTTTAAGACCGAGGCTGTGAACAGCCTTTATGTGAGCTTCGGGTTTGCCCGCAAGCCCCCTTACCAGAGTAACCTTCAGCTTCTTAGCCATGGACGCCCCTCCAAGGGTAGTAGAGCTTTACCCTGAGTTTGGGATTGGCGTATATGCGGTATCTCTTCTGTATCTCCTCAAGGGGAAGTCCTCTCTCTTCCGCCACCTGCTCGGGAGTCTTGAGCTGGAGGAAGGCATCAAAGACGGCTCTCACCACGTTGTCAGGGTTGGTACTCCCTATTATCTTCGTAAGAACGTCCGTGTATCCCGCAAGTTCAAAGATGGGCTTTGCGGCACCACCGGCGACTACACCCGTTCCCCGGCGGGCGGGCATAACTATTATCTTGGTTGCTCCGAAGTGACCCACCACGTCGTGGGGAACGGTCCCCTCAATTATGGGAACCTTGATGATCTTCTTCTTAGCTTGCTCTATAGCCTTGGCTATGGCAAGGGGAACCTCCTTAGCCTTTCCGTGCCCGAAGCCCACAAATCCCCTCTTGTCACCTACCACCACGAGAGCGCTGAAGGAGAACCTCCTTCCGCCTTTGGTTACTCTCGCGGTCCTGTTGGCGTATATGAGCCTCTCCTCAAGCTGAAGCTCTTCCACCATGTCCGCTATGCCGTATCTTCTTCTCCTGTCCTCTATCAGGGCGTCTATATCCTTTCCGCCCATAGCGCTCTACCTCCTTCAGAATTCAAGACCAAGCTCCCTGCACTTGTCGGCAAAGGCTTTTATCCTGCCGTGATACAAGAAACCGCCCCTGTCAAAGACCACCTTTTTTATACCCTTCTCAAGTGCCCTCTTTACAAGTATTTCCGCCACCTTTTGAACCGCCTCTATAGACTTTCCACCCCTCTTGCCGGTAAGCTTCTCGTATTCGGGGTCCAAGGTGGATGCGGAAACAAGGGTGTGTCCTTTCGTGTCGTCTATTATCTGGGCGTAGAAGTGGTGAAGGCTCCTGTAGACGGCAAGTCTCGGTCTTTCCGGCGTTCCGAAGACCTTTTTTCTGATCCTTTTGTGCCTTCTTATCCTCCTTTCCCTTCGGGTCAGCTTTGCCATCCTCTTCCTCCTTTACTTCTTACCGGCAGCTTTTCCGGGTTTGAGCTTTATAACCTCATCCTTGTATCTAATACCTTTACCCTTGTAGGGATCGGGTTTCCTGAGCGCCCTTATCTCCGCTGCCACCTGACCCACCTTTTGTTTGTCTATCCCGTGGATGTGGATCTCGTTCCCCTTGACCTCTATCTTTATGTCATCGGGGATAGGGTATATGTCGGGGTGAGATTTTCCAAGGTTCAGCTCAAGGTTTTTCCCTTTCACCGCCGCCCTGTAACCGAGTCCGTGAACCTCTAAGACCACCGTATAGCCTTCGGTTACACCCTTTATCATGTTTCTGATAAGGGCTGCGGTGGTCCCGTGAAGCGCTTTATGGAAAGCCCTGTCGGTGGGTCTTTCAACCCTGACCTGATTGTCCTCTATCTTTACCTTCATGTCGGGATGAACCTTCATAGAGAGCTTTCCCTTAGGACCCTCTACAGTAACCTCTCCGTCCTTGACGGTTACCCTAACGCCTTGGGGTATGGGTATGGGAGTTTTTCCTATCCGTGACATGTTTGCCCTCCTACCAGACTATACCTATGATCTCTCCGCCCTTTTTGAGCCTTCTCGCCTCGTGGTCGGTCACTATCCCCGCATCCGTCGAGACTATGGCTATGCCGAGTCCCCTCTTTACGTAGGGTATCTTTTTGGCGGGGGCGTAAACCCTCTTGCCGGGTTTGGAGATCTTTACCATGTTGGTTATGGCGCTCCTTTCCTTTTTAGGATCAAGGTATTTGAGATATATCCTGAGGGTATACTGGGTTCCCTTCCTGTGCTCTTCGTCGTCCAACCTCTCCCAGTCCTTTATAAAGCCTTCCTTCTTGAGAAGATCTAAGATCCTTTCCTTTACCTTGGACGAAGGAACATCCACGTATTCCTTCTTACGCATTATGGCGTTTTTGATGGCGGAGAACATATCCGCTATCGGATCCATGCCTTTACCTCCGTTACCAGCTTGACTTTCTCACGCCGGGGAGTTCTCCCCTGAGCGCCCGTTCCCTGAAGCAGAGCCTGCACATGTTGAAGTATCTCAGATATCCCCTCGGTCTTCCGCATATGGGACAGCGGTTTTTCTTCCTTACACGCCACTTAGGGTAATACTTGAGATCCTTGGCTATCTTCGCTTTCCTCGGCATACCTTTCCTCCTTTAGCCCGCTCTTATGGGCAGTCCCAAGAGGGACAAGAGCCACAGGGCTTCTTCGTCGGTCTCTGCAGTGGTATGGATGCTTATGTCCATACCCCTTATCTTGTCCACCTTGTCGTAGTCTATCTCTGGGTAAACTATCTGCTCCGCTATACCAAAGGAGTAGTTACCCCTTCCGTCAAAGGATCTGGGGTTTAGACCCTTAAAGTCCTTCACCCTCGGTAGGGCTATGGAGATAGTCTTGTCAAGAAAGTCCCACATACGTTCTTTGCGCAGGGTAACCTTGAGACCTATGGGCATCCCTTTTCTGAGCTTAAAGCCCGCCTCCGACTTTTTGGCCCTCCTTATGGAAGGTTGCTGACCGGTAATGAGCCTCAGATCCTCCATAGCCCTTTCCAAGTGCTTTATATCCTGAACCGCCTCTCCCACACCCATGTTCACCACTATCTTCACAAGGCGGGGAACCTCCATAGGGTTCTTATAACCGAACCTCTGGATCAGTTTCGGAACCACCTCTTCCTTATACTTCCTGTAGAGCCTTGGAACATACTTGGTAGCTACCGCCATAGGTCTAACCTCTCAACTGTTTTTCGCTTACAAGGTCTATGTTTTCGCTGCATTTCTTGCAGTATCTGTATTTTCTCAAAAGCCCCTTTTCCTCAACTATCCTGAAACCGACCCTTGTGGGTTTTTTGCAGTTGGGGCACACAAGCATAACGTTGCTAACGTGTATGGGAGCCTCCATCTCAATTATCCCGCCTTCCCTGACGTTGGGTATCTCCTTTACGTGTTTTTTTACTATGTTCACACCCTCAACCACGACCCTGTTCTTTTCGGGGATAACCCTTATTACCTTGCCGGTTTTGCCTTTGTTCGCTTTCTTTCCCCTTACCACCAGAACCGTATCACCCTTTTTGATCTTCCAAGCCATCAGACCACCTCCGGAGCTAGGGAAGCTATCTTGGTGAACCCCTTGTTCCTTACCTCTCTGGCTATGGGACCGAGGACACGGGTTCCCAGAGGCTCCCCGTATTGGTTCAGAAGGACGCAAGCGTTGTCATCAAACTTTATATAACTTCCGTCGGGTCTCCTCACCTCTTTGGCAGTTCTGACTATCACCGCCCTGTAGATCTTCCCCTTTTTGGCGTTGCCGTCGGGGAGGGCTTCCTTTACGGTCACCGTTACCACATCACCGAGGGTTGCATACTTCCTCGGGGCATAGGGTATACCTATCACCTGTACCTTCTTGGCTCCCGAGTTGTCCGCAACGTTCAGGTATGTTTGTCTTTGCACCATGATTTTCCACCCCTGTGCCGACTTTGAAGAAAGCAAAAAGGTATTCTAACAATTTCTACAAAAAAGGGCAAGGGGATTTGCTTAATCGGCTCCTTTATAGGATAATTCCTTTTTTAAGGAGTTTCGCCATGAGGGAGATACTTATTACGGACGTATCCTTGAGAGACGGTATTCAGAGCCTCTTGGCAACGAGGGTAAGAACCGAGGACCTTCTGCCCGCCCTTGAGGTCTTGGACAAGTGCGGTTTTTGGTCCCTTGAAGTCTGGGGAGGAGCTACCTTTGACGTGTGCCTGCGGTTTCTTAAAGAAGATCCGTGGGAGAGGCTCAGGAAGTTCAAAGAAACTGCAAAGAACACCAAACTTGAGATGCTCCTGAGAGGGCAGAACGTGGTGGGCTACAGGCACTATGCGGACGATGTAGTGGAGGAGTTTGTAAAAAGGGCATACGACAACGGCATAGAGGTCTTCAGAATATTTGATGCCCTCAACGACACGAGGAACATGAGAAAGTCAATAGAGGTGGCGAAAAAGGTGGGGGCGATCGTCAAGGGCGTCCTCTCCTACACCATAAGCCCCGTTCACACCGTTGAATACTACGTGGGTATAGCTAGAGAGCTTGTTGATATGGGAATAGACATAATATCTATAAAGGATCAGGCGGGACTCCTGTCTCCGAAGGTTGCCTACGATCTTGTTTCCGCCCTAAAGTCGGAATTTCCCGATTATCCCGTTCACCTTCACACCCAAACCACCGCAGACCTTGCGGAGATGGCTCAGCTCAAGGGAATAGAGGCGGGTGCGGATATGATAGACACAGCCTTTTATTCCCTCTCCTGCCAGACCTCCCACCCGGCGGGAGAGACAATGATATACGTCCTGAAGGAATTCGGCTACGAGGTTAAAGTTGACTCTCAGCTTTACAAGAAAGCGGGCGACATCTTCAGAGAGATAAGGCAGAAATACAAGAAGTTTGACGTTCTTCCCCCATACCCGGACGTTGGTGTCCTCATTCACCAAATACCGGGCGGTATGATAACCAACTTTATAAACCAGCTCAGAGAGCAAAACCTTGAGGATAAACTTGAAGAGGTCTTGGAAGAGGTCACACGGGTTAGGGAAGATCTGGGCTACCCCCCACTTGTAACACCCACCTCTCAGATAGTCGGAACCCAAGCCTTCATGAACGTTCTCCACGGGGAGAGGTATAAGGTGGTTACAAAGGAGACAAAGGACTACGTTAAAGGTCTCTACGGCAGACCACCTGCCCCCATAAAAGAGGAAGTTCTTAAAAAAATTCTCGGTGATGAAAAGCCCATATACGATACGAGACCGGCGGACCTCCTTGAACCGGAACTGGAGAAGGCTCGTGAGGAGGCAAAAGAGGCGGGTGCCCGTTCTGAAGAGGATGTCCTCTCCTACGTCCTTTTCCCAGTTGTTGCAAAGGAGTTCTTTGAGTGGCGGGAAAAGGTAGAAAAGGGAGAGGTCCCTTCGGTTCCCATGGAGGAAGTGGAGGAGGAGCCTTGCTCAGAAAAGGCACCCGTGGAGTTCAACATAACCGTCCACGGGGAGCAGTATCACGTTCAAATAGCAGGTCGTGGTGAGGAGACCGCCGGAGGCAAAACCTTCTTCATCAGGCTTGACGGCAGGTTAGAGGAGGTTGTTCTCCAACCTATAAGGGAGGTTGAGGTCTCGGAAAGCGGTTACGAGCTTTCAGAGGGCGCACCCGTTGCACCCAAACGTCCCAAACCCAGAGACGTAGGAGACGTAACCTCACCTATTTCGGGTAAAGTCGTAAACATAAAAGTAAACGTAGGTCAGCAGGTTAGAGAGGGTGATGTTCTCCTTGTAGTAGAAGCTATGAAGATGGAAAACGAAATCCACAGCCCCATAGACGGTGTGGTGGAGGAGATCCTCGTTCAGGTGGGAGAGAGCGTAAACCCCGATGAGGTTTTAGTGAGGATAAAACAGACAAAGGGGTAATCGGTCAGATACCCTCGGATCGTGGTCATAATCCTAAAGCGGCTTTGCGGTTATATTATTTCTGTTCGGAGGAAAGAGGATGAAAAGGGAAAGCATACCGCTTATAGATTTTCTAAAGGAGTTCAAAGGATCCCTGCTCATCCTAACCCATGAAAATCCCGACGGGGACGCCCTCGGCAGTGCTATGGCTTTGTATCTGTTTCTTAAGAAGAAAGGAAAGGACGTTTATGTGGGCTGTAAAGATGAAGTCCCCCACTTCCTTGACTTTATTCCCCACTCCGACGAGGTGATAAAACTACCCGATGGAAGATTCTACGATGCAGGGATAATAGTGGACGCGTCGGGCTTCTACAGGGCCGGCACAGAGGTAAAGGTAGCTAAGAGGATAAGGATAGATCACCACGTGGGCGGGGACTTCTACAGCAGACACGACTACATAGACCCAAAAGCACCTGCTACCGCTTCCCTCATATACGAACTTATAAAGGCGTGGGATATCTCCGCTATGGACAAGGAGATAGCCACCTGTATATACGCCGGTCTTGCTACGGATACGGGCTTCTTCAAATATTCAAACACCAACGAGTATACCTTTGAACTGGCAAGGGAGCTTGTAAGATACGGAGCAGATCCCAACTACGTTTACAGGATGTTCTCCGAAAGGGAATCCCTCAGCAAGATGAAGCTCATATCAAAGGTTTTAGACACCTTGACCCTTTACGAGGACGGTCTCGTAGCTGGGATAACCATCTTTGATAGGTTTTTCAAGGAAACGGGTGCAAAATATTCGGATAGCGAAGGCCTGGTTAACTATCCTAGATCCTTGGAAGGGGTTGAGGTTGCCTTTGCCCTTATAGAAAAACCGGATGAAGGGGTGTGGAAGGTTTCTTTCAGAAGCAAAGTAGAAGTGGATGTTTCCAAGATAGCGGAAAGACTCGGCGGGGGCGGGCACAAATATGCCTCCGGCTGCAAGATAAAGGCGTCCTCCTACGAAGAAGCCCTTGATAAAGTTTTGACCGAGATAAGGAAACAACTCCAGCTTCAGAAGATAGCTCACAGGTAAATGGCCCGCCTCTGCATTGCCCTTGATCTGGATAAAGGTCAAGCTCTCCGCCTTGCGGACAAACTTTTAGGGTTTCCCGTCATTCTAAAGGTCGGTCCGAAGCTCTTTCTGGAGGGCGGCAGAGATCTTATAGAGAACTTAAAAGAGAAAGGTTTTGAAGTCTTCCTTGATATGAAATTTCACGATATCCCCAACACGGTAGCCCTTACGGTTGAGTCCGCCTCACGGATGGGAGTTGATTACCTAACCTTGCATACGCTCGGCGGTCCCGAAATGCTGGAAATGGCTGTTTCAAAGAAGGGGAGTACAAAGCTATTGGGGGTTACGCTTCTCACAAGCCACGGAGAAGAGTTTTTAGATTTCATAAGGAGCGAATATAAGAGCTTAAAAGATTTTGTCCTTTCCCTCGCACAAACAGCCTCAAGAGCGGGTCTTGACGGGGTTGTGTGTTCCGGTCACGAAGTCAAGGAAATAAAGGAAAAGACGGACCTTCTCACGGTTGTGCCGGGCATAAGACTCAGAGACAGGAAAGATGACCAAAAGAGAACTATGACCCCAAAGGAGGCTGTAAAAAACGGAGCGGATATCTTGGTCATGGGAAGGGAAATTTATCTATCCTCCCAGCCCGAGGAGGTCGTCCGCAGGGTTTTAGAGCAAATAGAAAAGCTGTGAGTCCTCAAAAGATTAAAGAGATTTTTGAGACAGCTGGCTTTCCTCTGGCGGAAGATGATTATAGGCGCTTTGCCCTTTATGTGGAACTTCTCAAAAAGTGGAATAAGGTTCACAACCTCACGGCGGTGAGGGACGAAGAAGGTATAGTAAAGAGGCACTTTCTTGACTCCTTGAGGATAAAGCTCTGTTTTGACAAACTCGGTGTTGATTGGAAGGGCAAGGATGTAGCGGACGTGGGTAGCGGGGCGGGCTTTCCGGGAGTTCCCCTTAAGATAGTGCTGAAGGACTTTAACCTCTTTCTTATAGAGTCAACCGCAAAAAAGTGCTCTTTCCTTGAGGCTCTTAAAGTAAACCTCAGTCTTGACTGGGAGGTAATATGCGAGAGGGCGGAGAACGTGGACAGAAAATTTGACGTCGTCCTTGCCCGTGCTTTGGGAGAGCTTGAGGATATACATGAACTTTTAGAAAGCCTTTCAAGAGGGTGGGTGTTTATTATCAAAGGCAAAGAACTAAAAGAA
This sequence comes from Aquificaceae bacterium, assembly GCA_015490215.1. Taxonomy (GTDB): domain Bacteria; phylum Aquificota; class Aquificia; order Aquificales; family Aquificaceae; genus Hydrogenivirga. The sequence continues at coordinate 1,784 of WFYH01000044.1, read as the reverse complement.
AATTGGTTGAGAGAACTCGGCTACGAAGCGCTGAAAACATCTATAAAGGGTCTTCCGGATATTTACGTCCTCTACAAACGCATTCCTTAAAAGCGTATCCCAAGCCTTGCACTTACGCTGTGGTCGGTAGCTTCGTCGTTTATACCCTTACTGTAGTTGAAGGAGATATAAAACCTCTTTGACAGGTCGTATATGGAAAAGAGGGAAACGTAGCTGTCGTATCTGTCCTCCAATGCGGACTCGGAGATGTCATAGGACAAGCTTAAGTAAAACTTCTTTGTTACATCGGCGCCTCCACCCACGGATATAAAAAAGGTGTCTTTTAACCGATCATCGTTCCTGAAGGTATAGCTCACATAGGTGAACACATCGTATTTGCCAAATATGTAATCAAGGACTACCGAAGGTGTATAGTAGGTTTTCCCCGAACTGTATTGATCGCTTCCGGTAGGAAATTTTACCCTAAGACCAGACAGGGTATAGAGCTTCTCGGTAATAAATTTGGATATGCCCGCAAAGACCGAAGCATCACCCCAACCGGACGAATATAGCTTGCTGGAGGTATAGTAACGTAGGCTCAAGGAAGTGTATAAGAGCTTGTAAGAGTATGCTAAAGAAAGGCTCGTATAAGATCTTTCCTCACTTTCATCCTTTACAAAGCCCCCGCCTATTCTGAGATAGAACCTACCCCTATACAACCTCGTTTTACCCTTAAGCTCTTCTTTAAGCGGACAGCCGTATTTGTCCACCAGAACAAGGATTGGGGTATTCGGACACCTATCCTTTGAATCCTCCACCCCGTCAAGGTCGCTGTCCTCAAAGGCAAAAGAAGAAGCTACCGAAAGGAGAACTCCTAATAAAAACCTTATCCTCTTCCCCATAAGCCTTACCTTAAGGAATTCACTTAGCGGAACCTGTCCTCATCGTGGTCACGATCCTGGTCTCCTTCCCTTCCCCTCTCTCCACCTATCTCTCTATTACGCTCTTCATATCTTTCCTCTGTACCCTCTTCCATCCTTTCCTCGTAAGATTCCCTCATGTCTTCATACCTCTCCTGAACCTCTTCATATCTTTCCTGAAGTTCTTCGTATCTTTCTCCCGCTTCCTCATACCTTTCTTCATGTCTCTCCTCCATTTCTTCGTGTCTTTCACCCGCGGGGTGTTCCCTCTCAGCCGCTTCCATATCGTGTTCCTCTCTCTCCTTAGCTCTCTCTCCCCTGAGTTCCATATAGATCCTTTTTATTGCCTCTTCCCTCTCTATGCGGTTAAGTTCCCTGAGCTTCAGCTTAAGTTCGTTCATCACTTTGTATCTCTCTTCAGGCGGTGTCTTTTTCACCTTTTCTATAAGCTCAAGGATCTCCCTCTCTACTTGGGAGAAGGCAAAGGTTACGAGAAGGAAGGTGAAAAGTAACAACCTCTTCATAGTGCCTGATAATATATTAATCCTTTGTTACCTTTCCGTTACCGCCCTCTTTGAATACTCAGCCTATCAGCTCTTCGTATTTTGACAGTATTCTTTCAAGAGCAAACTCCTGCGCCTTTCTCACACCTTCCCGTGAGAACTCTTCTCTCAATCGTGGGTTTTCCAGAAGGTAAGAGATTTTCCTCACAAGTTCATCCTCGTTACCGAAAGGTACAAGGAAGCCGTTTTTGCCGTTGTCTATAATATCCACCACTCCTGAATATTCGTTGTAGTAAGCGACTACAGGCGTCCCTACATAAAAGCTTTCCACCAAAACCCTGCCGAAACCTTCATCCCTTGAGGTAAGGATGAACAGATACGA
>WFYH01000043.1 GCA_015490215.1 Aquificaceae bacterium | reverse complement strand
TGGTCATGTAAGAGACCCCTTGACGGGCTTGCTCCTCTATAACGTCTAAAATAAGGTCCACGGTGAGCTGTTTGACATCCCCTTTGGCTATCTTCCAAGCTTCGTATATGGGAACGGTTCCTACGGGAACGGTGCTCACCTCTATGATCGCCTGACGGGTCTCGGGTATAGCTTCACCCGTGGAAAGGTCCATTATGGTATCCGCACCGAACTTTATAGCTACCTTAGCTTTTTCTACCTCGGTAGGTATATCTGAAGCCAAGCCGGAGTTCCCGATGTTGGCGTTTACCTTTACCTTGGAGTTCATTCCTATGCACATAGGTTCTAAATGCAGGTGGTTTATGTTGGCGGGGATTATCATCCTCCCCATAGCCACCTCTTGGCGGACGAACTCGGGGTGAAGCCCTTCCCTCTTAGCTACATATTCCATCTCTTCGGTGATTATGCCCTGACGGGCGAGGTGCATCTGAGTTTTATTCTTAAACTTCCTTCTTTTTTCCACCCACTCGGCTCTGAGCATAGCTTACCTCCTTCAAGCGGTGTTTCTAAAAATTAATACTACCCTACGGTCCGAGCAACGTTGTTTTAGATCATGTAACTTTGGCTTAAACTAATCTTCGTGCTGAGAAGAGATTTAGCGATAGTGGTGGCTCTTTCCTTCATTTTTTTCATAGTCGGAAACTGGGTTCTTTCCATAACATCCCCGGATGAAGGGAGGAACTTGGATGCCTCCCTACACATGTTGGAAACGAAAGACTTCATAGTGCCCTACTACAACTGCCAATACAGGTTTGAAAAGCCACCCATGTTTTACTGGCTCACGGACTTAGACTTCGTCGTTTTCGGTGTCAACGAATTTTCGGGGAGGATAGTATCGGGGATCTCCGCAACGGGGCTGTCTATCCTTACCTACCTTTTGGCTTTGGAGCTTTTTGACTCCTCCGTAGCTTTAAAAGCGGGCTTGGTTTTTTTGACCTTCCCCCATAACTGGATTGAATCCCGCGCCGCCACTCCGGAGATGGTTTTAACCTTCTTTATGACCTTCGGTTTATTTTTGTTTCTAAAAGGAAGATACACCCTCGGTTGGGTATCTTTAGCTTTTGCCTTTCTGAGCAAGGGACCCGTGGGGGTGATACTACCAACTGCGGTCTATCTGCTTTGGAAAAGGGATCTGCGCATAGTAAATCCGAGGGGGATACTTCTCTTCCTCATCATAGGCTCTTCTTGGTATCTGATGATGCTTTGGAAGTTTGGCTATGCTTACTTTTACAAGTTCTTCCTCCACGAAAACATAATGAGGTTCACGGGACAAAAGAGCATTCACCCTTATCCCTTCTGGTATTACGCCCCCATAGTTTTAGCTAACCTGCTTTTCTACCTTCCCAAGCTACCTTCTTTGAGAAAACGTTGGGACAGGAGGCTCAACCCTCTACTTCTGTGGTTTCTTTTTGTCTTTATCTTTTACAGCATCGCAAAGAACAAGCTCCATCACTACATGCTTTTCCTCTACCCTCCTTTAGCGGTAATCTTGGGCTACTCCCTGAGCAAGAGATACGTAAAGGTAGCCACCTCCTTAGGGGTGCTGACGGTTTTAGTCCTAACGTTGATAGCCTCCAGCATAGAAAAGGAACGCTTCACACCCAAAGCGGTGGAGGTCATAAAGGATAACCCTAACTCCCAAGTGGTCTTTTACAAAACCGAACTTTCGTCGTTGGTCTTTTACACGAGAAGGTGTATACCCAAGGTCAATAATCCCAAGGATATACCCGAGGGTGCCTTGGTGATAGCCAAGTATAAACACGCTAAGGAGATAGGCGGCGAAATCGTCCTCGTATCCGAGGAGTTCGGAAAGAAGTTCGCTATCGTAAGATCACCTTAATTCCCGAAGCGCTTACGACCGAACACCTCAAAGAACTCCGATCTTTGACCCTTTTCTACGAGGTCCAGAACCATTTTGGCGCTTACAGGCGCCCAGAGTATGCCGTTCCTGTAGTGTCCCGCAAGGAGGGCGTAGTTTTCCCCCGCTTCAAAGATGGGCTTTCCGTCGGGGGTAGCGGGTCTGAAGCCCACCTTAACCCCCAAGAATTCCGCATCCTTCAACGAGGGAAAAACCCTAAGGGCACCGCTCAGCAGGTTGTTTACCCCTTCCGCGGTCGGTCTGGTATCGAAGCCAGCATCTTCGGAGGTGGCACCTATTAAAAAGTATCCTTCCTTAGGAATTATGTAAGCTACCGAGGAGTAGAGAACCTTTTCAGGCTCCACACCCTTTAGCTTGAGTATCTGACCCTTTATAGGGTATACGGGCGCCTCAAAGATTGCCCCGGTCCACGCCCCCGGACAGAAGACGTAAAAGTCCGCTCCGTAGGTACCTTTAAAGCCTCTAACTTCTTTCACCTGCCCCTCCTCTATCTTTACCTTAGTGACATCATCCATAGCTATCTCCATACGCAGGTTCTCACAGGCAAACAATAGAGCGTCCATGAGTTTTTCTGAGTCCACGTTCCCCTCTCTCTCAAAGAGCACCGCACTATGAACATCCCCCGAAATTCCGTAGTCCTTCGGGTCGGCTTCGCTGAAGGGGATGCCCATCTCCTTGTAAGTTTCTATCCTGTCTGAAAACTCCTCTCTCTCCTCTTCCGATATGAAGACCCGCAGGATCCCCCCATCATCAAAGAAGGGGTGTATCTTGGACACGTCCGCAAGTTTTTCAAGGAACTCTGGGTAAAGGGAAAGACTTTCCAAAGAGAGCTTCAGCTCATCCCCGACAAGTCCCTCCGAAAAGGGGGCGAGCATACCGCCCGCAACCCACGAGGCGCCCTCTTCATAGTTACGGGTAACTATCTTTACCTTGTGACCCGCCTGTGCCAGCTCAAAGGCTACGGATAACCCTATGACCCCGCTACCGACGATAAGAACCTCCATATAAATAGCTTAAGCTATCCTTCTGAAGAAGCTCCAAAGGATGTCAAGGACTATGTGAACTACATCGGCACAGATGATACCCGCCACAAAGTAAAGCCCCTCTTCGCTGTTTAAAACCCTGCTAAGGTGCTCAAGTAGGTTAAAGTCCGCTACCTGAAGGCTCAGATTTCTGTCCAAAAGGGTAAGCACACCTATCAGGGCAAAGTAGAGGAACATCACCACTGCGGTGATGTAAAAGAGTCTAAGCAAGCTCCCTATCACCGGCACATGGGAAAGCCCCCTGTGCTTGGAAAACTTCTGATAGGGATACCAGAGAAACCGAAGGAGGCTCCACCTCTTTGAAGGGTTTGAAGTGGGCATATCTATGTCGGGGGAGAGCAGAAAGGTCCCCACCAAGTAGCCCGCACCGAAGGGAATGTAAAACTCCTTGGGCAGGAAGTAGAGGAATGCGGGCAGCACCGCAAGGTTAACCGCATCGTGGGTTTTACCCAGAGCCATCCTTTTCCTCTACATCAACAAGGTTAATTTCTCTGCCGTCGTAAGAGTATACTACCCTTACCCTAACCCCTTCCTTTAAGTGAGGAAGCAGGTAGCTTTCCCAACAGAGGAGCCTGCCTCTGTCTGTGGTCACAAAGGCTTTGTAGCTGTCCCTTCTGACCTTCTCTATTTTTAATTCTTCAGATAGAAATGTAGGTGCAGGGTTGCCCTCACCGAAGGGCTCAAGCCTCCTTATCTCTTCCCTTACCCGTTTCCCGAAGTTCCTAAGGGGTAGCTCCATGTCAATGGGTAGCTCGGGTGGTTCCTCTTTGGGGATTTCTCGTGAGTCCTTAACCCATCGGGAGAAGTCCTTAAGGAGTCTGCTTTCAAGGGTAAGCCCCACGGCTTTGGGGTGACCGCCCCACTTTAAGAAGTGGTGTGAGAAGGGTTCCAAAACCTTATAAACGTCCACGCCGTCGGCGGATCTCACCGAGCCGACCGCCAAGTTCCTTCCCATGGAAAATACCGCTGTAGGTCTTCCTAAGGTATCCGCTATCCTACCCGCCACTATTCCCAAAACCCCCGGATGCCATCTCCTATCCCACAGAACTATGAAGCTGTCCCTTTGATCCTTAGCTCTCCTCAGCGCTTGATTAAAGATGATGCGGGAGATGGTCTTTCTCCTTTCGTTAAGCCTTTCCACCTTTTGGGCGAGAAGGAGGGCTTTCTCTTCGTCCTTTTCTGTCAAAAGGTCAAGGGCAATTTTAGGGTCCGCCATCCTACCCGGGGCGTTGAGGCGTGGTATGACCGAGTATACGAGATCCCTCGCTGTGATCTTCTTCTTTTTGAGAGAGCTTTTAAGGAGCGCCCTTAGACCCGGCACGGTGTCCAGAACCTCAAGACCCTTGGCTACTATAGCCCTGTTGATCGGGTTCATAGGAACAACATCCCCGAGCGTTCCGAGGGCGGAAAGGGCAAGGAGTTTCTTCAGCTCAACCTCTACATCCAAAAGACCTGCAAGGTATATACCCATGTAGAGGCTTATCCCCGAAGAGGACAGCTCCTTTATCTCCCTTCCTGCTTCCCCGTAAGCCCTCGGATTTACAAGCAGCGCCTTGGTAGGAATCCTCTCGGGAACGTTGTGATGGTCTATGACGATAACGTCTATGGGAGAAGTGTCTATCTCTTCAACCGCGGAGGTTCCGTTGTCTACAGTAATAAGTAGGTCACAGTAGCGGGAGAAAAGCCTTGTCAGATCTCTGTTTAAACCGTATCCCGTTTTCCTGCTGGGCAGGACCGCAACTGCTCGTGCACCCGCACTTCTGAGGATCTCGTAAAGGATAGCCGTTGCGCTGATACCGTCAACATCGTAATCTCCGTAAATTACGATCCTCTCTCCCCTTTTTACAGCCTGTGCTATGCGCTGTGCACTCTCTGTGAGGAAAGGTATACTCGTAGCGGGGGGCATATCCCTTAAGGAAGGCTTTAGGAATCTCTCCGCCGTATGGGTAAGTCCCCTGTTGGCAAGGAGTTGGGCAAGCAGGGGTCCGTAGATTTTTACAAGTTCTAAAGGGACTTTTACCTCCTCGCTGATAAGCCTCCACCTCTTACCCGAGACCCCTCTCATGGAGAAAGCGCACACTTTTTATAGTGTAGTCTGCCCAAGAGATAATTGTGAGCACCAGACAAAGTAAAGCGAGGGATCTTACAAAGGTTTCTCTGAAGGAAAAAAGGGTATTGTGCAAGTAAAGCACCGCCACCAACAGGGCTACGGAAAAGGTGGTAGCCTTACCCCAAAGGGACGGCTCGGGTACGAAGTTGTATCTTTTCAAAAGTAGACTGCCTACCACCAGAGTTATGTCTCTCAGGAGCAAGACTTCAAAGAGGGGCACGTCGGTTAAACCTTTTAACAAGAACATGGCGGAAGCTAAACCGCTCAGCAGGAGCGCCTTATCCGCTAGGGGGTCAATGAACTTGCCAAGTGGTGTTTGTGCATTCAATATC
>WFYH01000042.1 GCA_015490215.1 Aquificaceae bacterium | reverse complement strand
CGGATACGTTCTCGGTCAGTATTACATCCCCGGCGGTGAGGTTAACCATGATGCCCACTTTAACATTATAGGTTGTGAGCTAAGTTTACTTCGGAAGGGAAACCTTAACGCCGAACAGCAGGAGCTGATGAACTATAACGAGCAGGGCTATGAGGTAGTAAACTTGAGTATGGGTTCTGACCCAGAGAAGCGCTATCCAGAAAGCCACGGAAGCCATCGGGATCATAGTAAGGGTATTTACCAGATTGAGGATCCTGTCCCGCCTTATCCGTTTTTTTCGTATTTCTTCCGAAACCCTTTCCTCCGTATCCAGCCAATATTTTTCAAACTCAACGAGCAGATACTTTCCCCTTTCCTTAGTCAGCAGGGACCCGCCGCTGAAGGAGAACCTACCCGTGCCCTCGTATTTTGCCCTTTGCGCTACTATGTTGGTGTCCTTATACTTTAAAAAGACGTTTCTCAGCTCTCCGTCCTTTCTGTCTTCGGCATATAAAACGAGTCCGCCTGCGGAGAGAAAGGTTTTCAAAGGAACGTTTTGAAAAAGTCTGTCTTTGTATTCCAAAAGTAGCCCCCTGCGCACAAAGGAAACGTGCTCTTCAAAGGAAAAGAAGGAGAGAAACAGCGAAAGTAAAAAGAACAAAACCACCGGGACGAGGAACCTCTTAAAGAGAAAAAAGGGAGACTTTCCGAAGGAATAGAGGATGTGAAGGTGTTTTCTTTCTTTCAGGTCGTAAGCGGTAAGGGCAACGGAGGCTATAAGCCCGTCGGTAAGAAAGAAGAAGGTATAGTGGAAAAACCAGACCACGAAGAACATAAAGGAACTTGACAGGGGCAGACCGAAGAGGATAAACCCGAACCTGAATATCTGAACCAAAAGGAGTATGAGAGCCATGATAAGGGCAACCGCATAGGTGACCTTTGTGACCCTCCAGAGGATCAGGTTTCCAAACATCAGAACCTTTCAAGGGCTGGATTTACGGGAATTTCTCCGTATCTGGCTCCCTCCACAATAACCTTCCTACCCTCCACCCTTACCCTACCTTCCGCAAACCACTGCACCGTTTGGGGAAGTATACGGTGTTCATAGGAGAGTATCCTGTTCGCCAAACTCTCTGGGGTATCCTGCGGAAGCACGGGAACCACCGCTTGAACTATCGGAGGACCTCCGTCCACGCTCTCATCTACAAGGTGAACCGTGCACCCCGACAGCTTAGCTCCAAACTCAACCGCCTGCCTCTGAGCCTCCAAACCCTGAAAGGCGGGGATAAGAGATGGATGGATGTTTATCACCCTTTCGGGGAAGAAGCTCAGAAACTCTTTGGAAAGGATCCTCATAAAACCTGCAAGGACTACAAGCTCAACATCTTTCTCTTTAAGCTCCAAAGCCATAGCCCTTTCAAACTCCCTCTTTGTCTTAAAGCCTTTCCTCTCAATGACCTTAAAATCTACCCCGTATCTTTTGCACCTCTCAAGGGCGTATGCCTGCGGATTGTCGGATATGACTAACTCCAAGGTGGCTTCTATTTTCCCCTCCCTTATTCCGTCCATTATCGCCTGCAGATTTGACCCTCTGCCGGAAACCAGAACCCCTATCCTAAGCATACCCACCTCCGCCGGGTGTTTCTATTCTTACCCTGTCGCCCTTTTTGAGCTTCAAAGAGAACTTGGAAGGCATCTCTTCAGCCCTGCCGTTCCTTATAACTACGTTCTTACCTCTTTCGGCGGGCTTGCCGCCGAATAGACCGTAGGGGGGGTGTTTTCTGCGTTCCGACAAAACGGTAACGGTAGCTTCGGTTAAAAGCTCTATCTCCCTTATGATGCCGTCCCCTCCCTTCCATTTACCTTCTCCGCCGGAATTTCTCCTGACCGAATACTCGGTTACCAGAAAAGGGTAGGAGTGTTCAAGGGCTTCTATGGGCGTGTTCATGGTGTTGGTCATGTGGGAGTGAACCGCACTCTCTCCGTCCCCGCCCTTCCAAGCGCCCATACCTCCGCCGATGGTCTCATAGTAGGTGAAGCTTTCGCCGGTGCGGGGATCCACCCCACCTACGGTTAGGTTGTTCATGGTCCCCTGACTGGCGGCGGGAATTCTGCCCGGCAGAGCCTTAGAGAGTGCCCCCAAAAGAGCGTCAACTATCCTTTGAGATGTTTCCACGTTACCGCCCGATACCGGAGAGGGGAAGTTCGCATCCACAACGGTTCCCCTTTTGGTAACGACCCTTATGGATCTAAAGCACCCGTCGTTGGTGGGTATATCTTCGGGGAGCAGGCACCTGAAGACGTAATACACCGCAGAAAGGGTTATGGACCTCACCGCATTCATAGGACCCTCCACCTGAGGATCCGAGTCGCTGAAGTCAACGGTTACGGAATCCCCCTTTTTTACCACTTTAACCCTGATGGCTATGTTCTCTTTACCGAGACCGTCGTCGTCAAGGAAATCGGTAAAGGTGTATGTTCCTTCGGGTATATCCGTGAGGACCTTTCTCATCACCCTTTCCGAATAGTTCATAAGCTCCTCGCTGAGCCTTTTAACCTCCTCTTTCCCGTAGATGTCTATAAGCTCCTTTAAACGCCTTATGCCGACTTTGTTAGCCATTATCTGCGCCTTCAGATCCCCTTCCCTTTCCTGAGGAGTTCTAACGTTTGCGGTGATGAGCTTTAGGACATCGTCGTTTATCTTTCCTTCGGAGATTATCTTAACGGGCGGGATTATCAAGCCCTCCTGAAAGAGGCTGTCCGCAAGGGGCATTGAACCGTGGGTTATACCGCCTATGTCCGCATGATGTGCCCTGCAGGCTACGTAAAAAAGCCTCTCTCCCTTATAGAACACGGGGGCTACGAGCGTAAGATCCGGAAGGTGGGTCCCTCCCCTGTAGGGATCGTTAAGGAGAACCATGTCTCCGTCCTTCATATTTGTGCTTCTTATAGCTTCCCTGACCGCACTGGACATTGATCCCAAATGGACGGGTATATGTTCCGCCTGAGCGATAAGCTCCCCTTCCTCCGTAAAGATGGCGCAGGAAAGGTCCTTCCTCTCCTTTATGTTGGGGGAAAAGGAGGTCCTCTGAAGGACAAGACCCATCTCCTCCGCAATGGAGGAAAGTTTATTCTTGAAAACCTCCAAAAGCAGAAGGGACATGGAATATAGTTTAGCGGAGGAAGGAAGAAGTTAGTGGAAGAGAAGGAGAGGGGTCAAGCAACTTGGGCGGGTTCCCTCTCACCCTCCTTAAGCCAACGGAAGCTCACGTTAAAGAGCTTTGATATGTATACGAGGGTAGCGTCGCAAGGCTCAAGCTTCCCGCTCTCAATCTCGGAGATCCTTGCAGCGGGCACACCCACCTTCTTGGCAAACTCCTCAACGGAGAGTCCATGCTCCTCCCTGAGCCTCCTTATCCTCTCTCCTACCATTTCAGCCACCCTCCTTTAGTTGGTTTTTATTATTAAATTATATCGGTGCATTTGCAGTTTCATAGATTTCTCTCAAGGACTTCCTTTGCCTCGTTCCAAAGTCTGTCCATCTCCTCAAGGCTCATATCATGCAGATTTCTGCCTTGCTCCTTTGCTTTTTCCTCTATGTAGGTGAACCTCCTTATAAACCTTTCATTGGCTTCCTGAAGGGCTTCCTCCGCATCTACACCT
>WFYH01000041.1 GCA_015490215.1 Aquificaceae bacterium | reverse complement strand
CATCTATGGGTGCATCGTAAATCACACCGAGCTTTTTCTTTTTTACGTTATTCCAGAGTGCGAACTCTATGTTTCTGGATATCGCCTGATGATATGGAATGGGTGCAGGTGCCATCAGGAGTTGCCCCTCTATGATTTCATACCTCTTATCGTCGTCCAGTTTAAGATAGTCCTCATAAGTCCAAATCTTTTCCTTGGTCTGCATTAGGAACTAATTTAGAACCTGCTTACGATATTGTAAACTGCAAAGCTGACCACCCACGCCATAACGAAGCTGTACCCCAAAAAGAGCGTCGCTTTGAGCCTGCCTATCTCCCTTCCCATTACCGCATAGGTTCCTAAGCAGGAGGTGTAGATGAGTATGAAGATCATAAAGGAGAGAGCCGAGGCAGACGAGAAATCCCTTCTTATAAGCTCCTTTAGTCCCGTCCCTTCTTCCTCTTCCACTTGAAGGGTAACTATCTCAAGTGTGAGGAGTGATGAAAAGGCGTCCTTGAAGGCTTGAACCAAAGCCGAGGTTTGCTCCCTGAAAGAGTTTCCGAGGTCTATTTCCTCCTTTTCCTTCTCTTGGTGTCCTTCCGCAGCGGTGTATATGGTTCCCATAGAGCTAAGAACTATCTCCCGAGCAAGGAAGGCGGGTATAAGCGATGTGGTAGCCTTCCAGTTGTCTATTCCTATGGGTTCAAATATGGGGACGAGAGCTTTACCCACGTGACCCGCAAGGCTGTCTGCGGGGTTCTTTACACCGGGCGGGAGGTTCAAAAGGAGCCATATAACTATGGAAGCGCCGAAGATAAGGGTTCCCGCCCTGTAGAGAAAGTCTTTGACGTGAACCCAAACGGTTATAAGCACCACCTTAAGCGACGGAAGTCTGTAGGGTGGAAGCTCCATTACAAAGTGGGATAAAACCCCCTTGTATACGGTATTTCTGAGCAGAAAAGCGGTCAGGAAAGCGACAACTATCCCGAGTAGATATAGACCCGTTATAACGAGGGCTGGATTGTTTTTGAAGAAGACCGAGACAAAAAAGGCATAAACCACCAACCTTGCGGGACAGCTCATAAAGGGGATCATCATGATAACCAAGATCTTGTCCCGAATTGATTCCATAGTTCTGGTAGCAACTATGGCGGGAACGTTGCACCCGAATCCCAAGATAAGGGGTATTACGCTCTTTCCGTGAAGTCCGAGCTTATGCATAAACCTGTCCATCAGGAAGGCGACCCTCGGTATGTATCCCGACATCTCCAAGAAGGTGATCAGAAAATAAAGGGATGCTATCAGGGGAACGAACGTGAGAACAAAGCCCACGCCTCCCACAACAGCCTCGGAAAAGAATCTCAAAAACCACTCGGGAAAGCCGACACTTTTTAGGAGCGAGTAACTCAAAGGTGCAAGGAAGTCGTTAATGAAACCGTCAACCCAATCTACAAAAGGAGAGGAGAAATCAAAGGCTATCTTGAAGGTCAGGTATATCACCGCTATAAAGAGGACAAAGCCGGCTACAGGGTGAAGAGCTATCCTGTCAAGGGTGTCGGTAACATCCCTTGCGGTTATCTTTTTTCTCTTAGCTACCTCTGCATACAGACCGTGGGCAAAGGCGTATCGCTCATCCTGAACTATATCGTAGAAGGGCTTGCCTACTTCCTCTTCCAGTGCCTTCCTAAGCCCTTCAAATTCCGGTGATGTTCCGAGAGCTTTTATAAGAGTGTGCTTGTCCGCACCCTTTAGCTTTTCCCTGACCTTTTCAAGGACATCTTCCAACTTTTCCGAGTAGGTAACGGATTTGGGAACCCGCCTTTCCGCGTAAGCTTTTATTATTGATGGAATTATCTGCTTTACCCCCTGTCCTGTTCTGCCTATGGTTTCTAATACTTCCACTCCTAGAAGCTGGGACATCCTTTCGGTGTCCACCTCAAGACCGAGCTTCTTAGCTTCGTCTATCATGTTGAGGACCAAAACGGTGGGTTTGCCGAACTCCAAAAGCTCCGCAGTGAGCAGTAGGTTCCTTTCAAGGTTGGGTGTGTCTATAACGTTCAGGATCACATCGGGGTTTTCTTCCTCCAGGAATTTAACCGCTATCCTCTCATCTTCGGATATGGGCTCCAAGGTGTATATACCCGGAAGGTCAACAAAGTGCAGCCTGTAGTTCCCGTAAGTCAGGTATGCTTCCTTCTTTTCAACGGTGACACCGGGCCAGTTACCCACCTTAAGGGCGGTTCCCGCTATGTGGTTTAGGATGGTGGTTTTCCCTACGTTCGGATTGCCTGCTATGGCTACCACTATCTCCTTCATAGGCTTTTCCCCTAAAAGGCTACAAGCATACCCGCAAGCAGACCGTAATCCACAAAGGAAGGATGGTAAGTCAGAGTTTTGTGAACACCAAAGCTAAGGTCAACTCCATGATCCGTATGGTAAACACAACCGGCTATTACGTGGGTGTTGAGAACGTTAGCTCCGTTTTCCGGTCTCAGGACGCTAAGCTCCAACCCGTAAGAGAGCTTATCCTTGTAATCCATAAATACACCGAAGATGGCTCCATAGGAGTCTTTGAGTTCCTCTACGTGGTCAAGTTTTATATACACGAGGTTGAGGTTGTAAACCACTTTATGTAAATTTAACTCAACTATAAGGTTTATATTCCACGTAGTTTCCCCGTAGCCTATCCCTTCCTTTCCAGTGCCGAGGTTCACCTGAGCTTTATAGCCTATCCTAAACCTTCCTGAATTTAAGGGTATGTGTTTGATAAATACACCTGAATCGTCAAAGCCTTCATACCTTTGCCTGTCGTAAAAGATGCTGTATGGAACAAGAATTCCTACATCAGTCTGATCTGACAAACCCACCGTGGTTTGGAGTATATAGTCTTGGTGGTATCCCCCGCTGTAGTATCTGAAGTAAGTAAAGTTCGCCTCAAGGTTTACACCCCACCTTTTACCGACCGTTGTGCCGTCTTCCCCCGAGAAAGGATAAAAAGAGGAGGATAATCCTGTCCATAGGATGAAGAATAAGATTATGAATTTCAATCTCATTTTAGATGCAAAAAGAAAAACGAAGGCGGAAAACCTTAAGAGACCTCTATCTGCTTGGCGAGGTCCCTGTCAATTATCAGGCGGGAGTTGTTCAGCTTAAGCAGAAAAACCCTGCCGTTTCTAAGCAGCAAGGTAGCTTTGGATCCTTCTTTTAAACCCATAGCACTGAGCTTCTTAAAAACGGGATTTTCCTTGTCTCTGAACTCCTTTACCGTGAACTCCTGACCTGCCCGCAGGGCTTCCATGTTCATCTTCCAACCTCCTCTTGATATTAAGATACAATCTCAAAATCTTTTTGTCAAGAATTAGAGAGGCTGTTTAAAAAACTTGAAATATTGAGGAAAAGGAGTTAGAAGATAGCATGTGGATGTCAACTTTTTAAAGAGGGATCCCATCCAGCTGGGGGGAGTAGAATTGAAGTATGAACGTTCTAAAGCTTGTAGGAGAACTGCTTGATAAAGCCTATCGCTGGCACAGAGTCCCCTCAAGCGTTAAAGCAAAAGCAGTCCTGCTTTACTTCAGGGCATGTCCCTAAGAGATGTTCAGAAATATCTCTCAGATGAAAGCTACAGGGTAAGCATAGAAGCGATTAGGTAATGGTTCCACTCGGTTGGAAAGGTGCTTAGAGCTCT
>WFYH01000040.1 GCA_015490215.1 Aquificaceae bacterium | reverse complement strand
TAGAGGATCTCCTCTTCATCAAGTGTCTTTACCTCTCCCTTTTCCATAAGCACCCTTCCTTTGCACAGGACCGTGTCTATGTCCGAAGCCATTGCGCTGTAGACCACCTGAGCTACGGGGTCGTACAGGGGTTGAAAGTGAGGGCGGGAGGTGTCTATGAGGATAAGGTCCGCCTCGTAACCCTCTTCTATCCTCCCCGCCTTTATTCCCAGAGCGGAAAAACCCGCTTCTGTGGCTACCTTCAGAACCTCCTGTGCCTTTATGGCGGAGGCGTCCAAGGAAGCTCCTTTATGGAGCTTCGCCATGGTGGACATCTCCTCAAGCATGTTCAGGTTGTCGTTGGAAGCCGCCCCGTCCGTGCCGAGGGTTACCTTTATTCCCCTCTTGAGATAGTCGGGGATCGGTGCTATGCCCGAGCCGAGCTTGAGGTTGCTCTCGGGACAGTGGACTACCACAGCTCCCCTCTCTTTTACTATCTCTCTTTCCTCTTCCTCAAGCCAAACCATGTGGGCGCAGATTACCCTTTCCGAGAGGAAACCCAGATCGTCAAGGTGCTTTACGGGAGGCTTGCCGAATTCCTCTTTTGATCTTTCCACCTCCGCCTTGGTCTCAGCCACATGGATGTGGATAAAAAGATTAAACTCGTCCGCAAGTTCCTTGGCTTTGAGTAGCGTAGAGGGTGAGCAAGTGTAGGGGGCGTGGGGGCATATAACGGGAAAGACGAGGTCCTCTTTCAGGAAGCTTTGTGCAAACTCCCTTGCCCTCTTTATATACTCGTCGGGATTGTTTGCCACCTTGGTGGGGAAGTCGAGTATACCGAAGCCCAGTCCAGCCCTTACGCCTGCCTCTTGGGCTACTTTTCCCACCTCCTCCTCAAAGAAATACATGTCCAGAAAGAGGGTCGTTCCGCTCCTTATCATCTCAAGGATGCCGAGCCTTGCCCCCGCCCTTACGAACTCGGGGGAAACAAACTCTCCCTCAAGGGGCCATATAACCTTCTGGAGCCAATCCATAAGGGGGAGGTCTGCCCCCAAGCTCCTAAGTAAGGTCATGGGCACATGGGTGTGCATGTTGGCAAAGGAGGGCAGGGCGATCTTTCCGTTAGCAAGGATAGTTTCTTTTGCCTGTGCCTCCACGTCTTGATCTACTTTGACTATCTTCCCCTCCTTTATAGCTATGTCAACGGTGCCCCTGTCGGGCACGAGGGCTTGCCTTATGAGAAGGTCCACCTTCTCCATGTTCATTTATCCTAACAGAAACCCTCAGCTGTGCTGAAGCGAACCCCTGACCCTTTTTATCCTCATCAGGTTCTTTCTCTCTGCGGGGGAAACGAGGCTGACAGCGGTCCCTTCCGAACCGAACCTTCCCGTTCTTCCTATCCTGTGGGTGTAAACCTTAGGGTCTTCGGGCAAATGAAAGTTGACTATGAGGTCAACACCCTCTATGTCCAGCCCCCTTGAAGCCACGTCGGTGGCTATCAGAACCCTCACGTAGCCGTTTCTGAACCTCTTCATCACCTCTTCCCTCTTGCGCTGGGGAAGGTCTCCGTGGAGCGCTTCAACCCTAAAGCCGTCCTTTATAAGCCTTGAGGCGAGATCCTTTGCATCCCTGCGGGTTTTCGTAAAGACGATAGCCTTCCCGCTACCGAGGTTTTTAAGTATGTTTTCAAGCTCTTTGTATTTGTGGGCTTCCGAAAAGGTGCTGATTATCTTTTCCCTTATTTTGGGCTTTAGCTCTTCCGTGTCCGCCTTCACGTGTCTGAAGTCGGGCTTCATGAACTTCCTTGCGATCCTCTTTATCTCTGGGGGGACGGTGGCGGACACAAAGAGGGTCTGCCTTTCGGAGGGTAGCTTGCTTACAATCCACTCAATATCCTCTCTGAAGCCCATATCAAGCATAACGTCCACTTCGTCAAGGACAAGGTAGCGGAAGCCGTCGGTAGGAAGCGCTCCCCTTCCGATAAGATCCTTTATTCTTCCCGGTGTTCCCACCACTATGTCGGGTATAAAGTTCTCCAAGAGTTTCAGATCCTTAACCACCGGGCTACCGCCGTAGAAGGCGTAAACCTTAAGTCCGGAAAACCTTGCTATATCCCTGAGGTGATCCCTTATCTGAAGGGCAAGCTCCCGTGTAGGTGCCAAGATGAGAGCCCTCTCGCCCTTTTTGATCCTCTCCACCAAAGGTATGCCGAAGGCACCCGTTTTACCCGTTCCGGTTCTCGCCTGCACGAGCAGGTCTTTCCCTTCAAGGGCAAGGGGTATGGCGAGCTTTTGGATGGGTGTGGGTTTGGAAAAGCCCATAGAGTTGAGGGCTTTGACCACTTTGGTGCTTAGGGTTGAAAAAGAGAACATAAGAAACCTCCTTATTTTTTCGCTAAGGGAAATTTTAGGTCTTTCGCAGGCAGGTGGCAAATCCAAATCGGATGTTAAAATTCTTCAAATGCTGGGTGTCATAGGAGGGAGCGGTCTATACGAGCTTGAGGGGATAAAGGTCTTAGAGGAGTTAGAGATTTCCACTCCCTTCGGAAAGCCCTCCGCCCCGCTCCTTGTAGGTGAGGTTGAAGGGAAGAAGGTGGTCTTTTTAGCCCGCCACGGCAGGGAGCACTCTTACCCGCCCCACCTCGTTCCCTATAGGGCAAACCTGTGGGCTTTGAGAGAGGTAGGGGTCACAAGGGTCTTTGCGGTTTCTGCGGTAGGTGGGATAAATCCGCTCCTGAAACCCGGTGACTTCGTTTTGGTAGACAACTTCCTTGACTTCACAAAGGGAAGGGAAGTTACCTTCTACGAGGGCAGGCTGTCTAAGGAGGTGGAAGGTTCCGACGAGGTGGCACGCCTCCTCAGAGAAGGAAAGGTGGTCCACATAGACGTTACCGATCCCTACTGCCCCCAGATGAGGGAAACTGTAGCATGCATATTGGAGGAAAAAGGTTTCAGGTTTCACGACAGAGGGGTTTACGCCTGCACCGAGGGACCGAGATTTGAAACGAGGGCGGAGATAAAGGCTCTCTCCCTTTTGGGTGCGGACGTGGTTGGTATGACGGGTGTTCCCGAGGTTGTCTTGGCTCGGGAGCTTACCATGTGCTACTGCTCCCTGTGTGTTGTGGCAAACCCCGCCGCCGGTATATCCCAAAACAGGCTCACAAGCGACGAAGTTATAAACCTTATGAAGGAAAAGGAAGAACAGATAAAGGGAATAATCCTTGAGCTGATAAAGAGGCTTGAGGATAGAAGCTGCAGCTGTGCAGACGTTCTAAAAGGTGCGGAGGTATAAATATGGAGGGTGGATTCGCCTTTGAAGCCTTTAAGGAACTCGGCTTTGGAGGGGTTATAGGCTTTCTGCTCGGCTTCACCCTGAAAAGGGTGATAAAGCTTTTCCTCTTTATAGTCGGGCTTTACATAATCAGCCTGCTTTGGCTTGCGGACAACGGGATAGTCACCGTCAACTGGGGTGCCCTTGAGGAGTTTATCAGAAGCTTCGGCGGAACCTTCAAGGACATGTCCCAAACCCTTATAAAGACCGCCTCCTTCGGAGGAGGCTTTGCGGTGGGCTTTGCCATGGGCTTGAAGATGTAAATGGAAGTCAGGGAGGTTGAATTTTTCAGGGGGAAGCTCAGGTTCCTCCAGCCAGACTTTCACAGGATCTCTGTGGATCTGGTCCTCTTCGCTTCAAGGATAAAAGGAGTAAAAGGAAGCTCCTTGGTGGTTGATTTGGGAGCGGGCTTCGGTTTTCTAAGCCTTGTTATTGCGAAGAGGTGGGGTTGCAGGGTTGTGGCGGTGGAAAGGGACGAAAGAGTATTCTCCCTTCTGGTGGAGAACATAAAACTCAACGGGCTGGAAGGTTTGGTAGAGCCTATAAAGGAGGACATAAGATATCTGAAGCTAAAAGGTGCGGACGTTGCGGTCTCAAACCCTCCTTTCTTCCCAAAAGACTACTCCAAACGCGACGGGGGCTTTCACTTTGAGGAGGATACGACTCTAAAGGACTTTATTGTCAGCGCCTCAAGGGTTCTCAGGGACGGAGGATACGCCAATTTCCTCATACCCTCCTTCAGGCTGGGTGAAATCTTCCACTACTCCCGAGAGGTTAACCTCCATGTCAGGGAGCTTACCTTTATGTTCCCCACCCAGAGAAAGCCTGCCAAGCTTACGATTGCGCTTCTGCGGAGGAACCTACCCGGACAGGTTCATGTAAACCCTCCACTCGTGATAAACGAAGAGTCGGGTGGATACACCCCTGCGGTGGAGGAAGTCCTTGAGAACTTTCTCAGATAAGATCCCTTTCCCTTAGGGAGACGAAACCCTCCTCGTCCACTATTATGTGGTCTATAAGCTCCACACCTAAGATCCTGCAGGCTTCTTTCAGACGCCTTGTAAAGTCTATATCCGCCTTTGAAGGCTCCGCCCTGCCCTGAGGGTGGTTATGGGCTACCAAAATACCGTAGGCGGAAAGCTCAACAGCCCTCCTGAGGAT
>WFYH01000039.1 GCA_015490215.1 Aquificaceae bacterium | reverse complement strand
GTTGTGAACGAACACGTGGGTGATGTGCTACTGAAGATGGGATATGAGGATATAGCGGTTAACTACTACAAGAAAGCTCTGCGCCTGCTCGGTGAAGGTAAAGAGGGGGAAAAGAACCAAAAGGAAAGGCTCATGGAAAAGTTAAAAAAGCTCGGTGCCCTTCAGTAGAAAAGATGCAGGTTGATAGACGTCTCTTCCCTGAGGCGCTTTGCTACGCCCAAGAAGAAGTTTACCGCCTCTTCCTTATCCGCAAAGAAGCCCACCCTGAAGCCGTCCCGTGTCACTCCGAAGGGTCTTGAAGACGCGCCCGATACCGCAAACCTGCGCCTGTCGGACTCGTAGATGTCCACGAAGAAGTTCAGAGGGCTAACGTAAGCTATGTAACCGTTTCCCTGAACGCCCGCTTCCGCCTTTGCCTTTACCTCTTTGAATAGCTCCGTGTCCTCTTTTGAAAAGTTTTCCTCAAAGCAGACTTCCTTGACGGGAAAGCCGAACCAGTTAAGGCTTTCGTCGCCTTCAAGAATGTAAAGGTTTACTCCCCTTTCCTTGGCTTCTTCGCAGATCGCCCTTAGAACCTTTCCCCACCTGTTCATAAGACTATCTTAACATCAAAAGGGTGGTATATTTACATTTCTTTTCTGAAGGAGGTAGATCATGAGCGTAAGGCACAAAATGAGGGCTAAGGTTGAAGAGCTTTTTAAAATGACCATAGATGATCCCCAATTCCCCGCAGACGGTGAAACTACATTGTATGCGATCTTTGTCCCCTTGGAAGGGGACTACGAAGAGGAGGACATAGACGTCGTAGAGCAGAAGGTAGACCCAAAAGAGGGAACAAGCGTGAAGAAGTTCCTTGACAGGATAACGAGGGAGGCACTTGAGGCGGATGTGAAAGGTCTCAAGCTTATAGGTTTTGTCTTTGAAGGCCCAGAGGGTTTGAGGCTTGTAAGTGACGGCGAAGGAGCCGATGAAGAGGTTATCTTTGAAAGGATAGAAAGGATGAAAGAAGAGCTATGAGGACCGCCTGCGTGGTTCTCGCCGCAGGAGAGGGTAAGAGGATAGGGCTTAGAAAGCAGTTCATAGAGTTCTTCGGAAAGCCTCTCTTTATGTATTCTCTTGAAAAAGCGCTGAAGCTTTTTGAAGAGGTTATCCTCGTCCTTCCTGCGGACGTTCTGCACCGGGTATCGGTCCCACCCGAGGTGAAAAAGGTAGAAGGCGGCAAGGAGAGACAGGATTCTGTTCTCAACGGCATACTGGAAACGGACGCGGAAATTGTAGTGATCCACGACAGCGCAAGACCCCTTGCAAGCGAAGAGATGTTCAGGGAGGTGGTCAGGCTCGGTGACTACGACGGGAAGGTGGTTGCGGTTCCCTCAAGGGATACAGTCAAGGAGGTGGCGGACAAAACCGTCCTCAAGACTGTGGACAGATCCCACCTGTGGCTTGCTCAGACACCCCAAGCCTTCAAAAGGAAGGTTCTTTTGGAATGTCACTTCAGGGCAAGGAACGAAGGTTTCTACGGAACCGACGACGCTAGCCTGCTGGAGAGATACGGCTACAAGGTGGGTGTAGTGCTCGGGTCTTACTGGAACGTAAAGCTCACCTACAAGGAGGATATACCCTTTATTGAAAGGCTTTTGGCAAAGGAGGTAGGGTCATGTGGCTACTGATCCTACTTTTGGTCGGTCTTGCCTTCGGAGTTACAGAGAAGGAATTTAGAGAGGATAAAAATTACGTTGAGAAGGTTTCCAAAAGGCTAGACACGCTGGACGAAAAGCTCCAGAAAGAGGGGGCAAAGAGAAAGCTTTTGGAAGAGCTGAACTCCTACGGATACCCCCTATACAGACTAAGGGACAAATACATTCATGAGCCCGGATCCCGTTACAAGGAGTTCCTCTTGGAGATAAACACGACCTACGATAAGCTTCTCTTCGTAAAGAGAGGTATATTCCCCGCTCTGCTAAAGAGAGAGTTCTCCCAGCTCAAGCTTCCCGTATGTAAGGTGAGCGTTTCGGGACCCAGAAGGGAAAGCCTCAGCATAAGCCTAAAGAATCCAAAGGACGAGAAAACCGTTCTGAGGATGATGACCGAAACCCAGCTCCAGTTTGCCCACCTGATAGGGATTGAGGAGATAAAGTTCAGCAAGTGTCCTTAAACTATCAAAACTTCCCTGCTCCCCTTCTCAATGTGACCTATTGTGAAGACTTCTTCTTCGGCAGTTTCTTTTACCCTTTGGGCATCCTCTTTTGAAACCACCAAAGCCATACCGACACCCATATTGAAGGTCCTGAACATCTCTTCCTTTGGAACCTTTCCGAGCTCCATTATCCAGCTAAAGAGGGGATCTTCGGGAAGGGCTTTCTCCTCCACAACAGCCCTTACACCCTTTGGAAGTATCCTCACCAGATTTTCCGGTATGCCTCCACCGGTGATATGGGCTATGCCTTTAATTTTTACCTTTTCCCTTATTCTCCTTACAACTTTGACGTATATTCTCGTGGGGGTCAGGAGAACTTCACCGACGGTTTTGTCCCCGTAAGGGTATCTGTCTTTTAAGGAAATTCCTTTATCCTTTAAAACCTTCCTTATCAGTGAATAGCCGTTGCTGTGAAAACCCGAAGACTTTAGACCGAGAATGAGGTCTCCTTCCTTTATATCCTTTCCGTCTATTATCTTTTCCTTTTCACATACGCCCACGCAAAAACCGGCTAAGTCATAAACACCCTCGGGATAAAAGCCGGGCATCTCTGCAGTTTCGCCGCCCAAAAGGATAACCTCACCTTCCCTGCAACCGGCAATGATCCCGTCTATAAGAGACTTCATAATCTCTTCTTCAAGTTTTCCAGTGGCTATGTAATCAAGGAAAAACAGAGGATCCGCCCCTGTGGTTATCAGGTCGTTTACATTCATCGCCACAAGGTCTATCCCGACCGTATTGTGTATGCCCAGCTCTTGGGCAATTTTCAGCTTAGTTCCTACTCCGTCGGTTGTGGAGAAAATAACTGGATTTTTGTAACCTTTCAGCTCAACCCCTTCCGCAAAGCCTCCAAAGCCGGTGATACCTCTAAGATCAAAGCTTTTCCTGACCTTTTCCTTGATGTATTCAGCAAGGCGGGACGCCTTGTCTATGTCTACACCAGCCTCTTTGTAAGTGGTCACCTTCCTTCCCCCCTAAAATAGAACTCCTCAACCACGGAGTAAATAGGACCCACGCTGGTAAGAGAACTTGAAATGAGGGCGATCCCTTTTACCGTGTCTTCCCCGAAAACAAAGTCCCTGTATTTGGTGAGGAGATTTCCGAGCTTTCTTCTGTCTACCTCTTTTAGCCTGCATACGGTAACGTGCGGATGGAAAGGTTTCCCGTTTACCCTTATGCCCGCACGCTTGTTGCTTTCGGTAACCTCTTTGGCGAGTTTTTTAAGGATGTTTCCACCCCTTGAAACGCCTATCCACAGTATTCTGGGCTTTTTCCTGTCCGGAAAGACCCCGAGCGATTTATATTGGATACTAAAGGGCGTGTAAGTTTCCGCTATCCTCTGAAGGTTTTTCAAAACCGCTATGGACTGACTCGTATCAATTTCACCGAGGAACTGAAGCG
This sequence comes from Aquificaceae bacterium, assembly GCA_015490215.1. Taxonomy (GTDB): domain Bacteria; phylum Aquificota; class Aquificia; order Aquificales; family Aquificaceae; genus Hydrogenivirga. The sequence goes on along the minus strand of WFYH01000039.1, from coordinate 151 downwards.
TAATGTGGAGGTTCTGGGGCTCTACCCACTTACCCCTGAGAAACCTTTTCGTCTCATCCTTCAGCCTGTCTATGTGATCCGTTATCGTCTTGGTGGTGAAGAACCCCACAAACGCCCTCATAAAACCGCCTAATAGTATAACCTGAGCGCC
>WFYH01000038.1 GCA_015490215.1 Aquificaceae bacterium | reverse complement strand
GTCCATACTCTATGGTCTTCTTTCCACAAGGAAGTATTCGGGCAAATACAGGGAAGAGTTTGAGAGAGTAGTCAACAACATTCAGACTGAGCAAGAGCTTAGGGAGTTCCTTGATAGATTGAAAGTTCAAAAGGAGAAAATAGAAAACCCTCACTTCGTCCAGTCAGTCATAAGGCAGGTGATAAAGGACTTCAAGGGTTTTTTCAAAGCCTTGCAGAGCTTTAGGGAAAATCCTGAAAGATTCAGGGGCATTCCCAAACCTCCAAAACCCAAGAAGCTAAAGTTCCTGATGAACTTCTCAGCTGAAGGGAATGTAAACACACTCAGACAGGAAGGAGACTCAGTCCTCATAAGACTGAGGGAAGATGAGTATTTGAAAGTGAAACTCCCAAAGGGCTTTTCCCATAGAGTAAGCTCGGTAAGGCTTAAGTTCTTTGGAGAAGACCTTTATGTGGATGTAGTGTATGAGTGTGAGCTATGTGAGAAAGAGCCCAAAGGAGAATACAGAGCAGGAATAGATGTAGGACTTGACGAACTCCTTGCTGTGGTGTCAGAAAATCCTGAGCTAAAGAGCTTCATAGTCTCAGGAAGGGAACTAAAAGCGTTCAACCAGTGGTTTAACAAGGAGAGGGCGAAGCTGAGGAGTCAGGTGGATTATCTGAGAAACGAGATAAAGAGCGAAGACTACGATGAGGAAGGACTAAAGCACTTAAAAGAGAAACTCTCAGAGCTTGAGATAAAGCAGAAGGTTTTATCAGCCCACAGGAAGAGGTGGATAGAGACACAGCTACACAGGGTAGCGAGGAAGGTGGTGGATATTCTTTACGAGACGGGACACAAAGTTATCTATGTTGGGAGGAACGCCCTTGAGGGCAAAAACGGGATAAACTTGGGAAGTAGGACCAATCAAGAGTTTGTGTTTATACCTTTCAGGAGACTGATAGAGCTAATCAGGTATAAAGCTCAGGAACTTGGGATGGAGGTGGTGGAGGTGGATGAGAGTTACACCTCAAAGACCTCTCCTTTTGTGGATGTGATGGAAGTTCAGAAGAAGAGAGACAAAAGCCTCTGTGAGGGGGAGAGGGAGGGGAACCTTTTTAGGGACAAGGTTTTGAAGAAGGTATTTCACGCAGATCTTGTAGGAGCGTTGAACATATTGAGGGTAGGAGCGAAGCTCCTGAGACTTGGTTTTTACGAGAACCTGAAGGAGCTTTTTATCAAGCTTTGCAATCCGGTAAGGCTAAAGCTAATGGAACTTTTCTTCAAAGTAACCCCCGAGTCTCTATTTGGGATAGGGGGTAGTAGACATGGGTTGAGCCTGAGGACTGTGGAATCTGATCATTTGAACACATTTTGTTCCTAATACCCAGTTCTCAGGCACCTTGAGTTAGAATAAAACCATGTTCTTCTACGACGAAAACAACCCCTACAGGCTGTGGGTGCATCTTCACGGTTTTGCCAGCAACGTATGGGGATCAAAGATAGAGACCCTTAGAAATATATTCAGAGAGAGGAAAAATTATTCCTTCTTTGCTATGGATATGGACTATGAAAAGCACACCACATCCGAAATACTCAACGTTCTTGAAGCCTTGATCACCGGATTCTCAAGGAAATTCGGGGAAATAACCCTCTGCGGAAGCTCCCACGGCGGATACGTAGCGGTGAACTACCTGAGGTTCAAGGAGATAGGGAATATCAAGAGGGTCGTTCTCTTTGCCCCCTCTTTTGAAACCCTTGCGCTTATAGTAAGGGAGCTCGGCAGGGAGAGGGTAAAAGATTGGTTAGAAGGTAAGGAAAAGCTCGTTTTCAAAGAACAGGACAGGGAGATAGAAGTTAGAGAAGACTTTGCAACGGACATTATAAAAAACCGCTACGAGATCATAGAAGGCGAAAAGGTCAACTTTCCTGAGAAACCGCCCGTTGACATAATAATTGTCCACGGCACAAAGGATGAAATTGTGCCCGTGGAAAGATCACGCCTTTTCACCTCCAAGGTTAAGGTCAAAGAGTATATTGAGGTAGAAGACGACCATCAGCTTTCTCAGAGCTTTGGGAGGATCGTAAATGAACTGTTAGAAAAGAATCTGATATGATCAAGGATTTCCTCTACGATATCCTTGAAAACGACCGCTCAAGACGCTTCATCTTCTACCAGAGCTTTTCCTTCAGCTTCCTTATGCTCTCCATAATTTTGGGCATATACGACGAGCTTAAGGGTTTCAGGAGCGAACTCCACCATATTATAAGAAACCTTGAGCTTTTTGTTTCGGGGATAATCCTTTTTGAATACACTGGAAGGTTTATCCTTGCTCAAAGGAAGCTGGAATACCTGATAAGCCCCCTGTCTTTGATAGACCTTATAGCCATACTGCCTTACTTCCAACCCTTCAGGCTTATACGCTTTGTGGTCATAGTTGCAAGGTTTCTGAGAATAGCCTACAGATACAGATATTTTGTAAGAGGATTGGTATTTATATTCAGGAGCATCTCCTTTGAGTTTTACTTTATCCTGAGCCTCTTCTTCCTGTTTTTCGTCTCTTCCGTGATGATTATGTATTCTTTGGAAAGGGGAGCAGGGAATCCAAATGTGAATACCCTCTTTGATGCCCTATACCTCGTTATCATCACCATGTCTACGGTGGGTTACGGGGACATAACCCCCATAACTTGGGAGGGTAGAGTTCTTTCCATGCTTCTCGGAGCAGGAGGGTTGTTTCTCTTTTCCATGTCCATAGCGGTGGTGAGTGCAGGTTTCTTTAACTATGTTCAGATGGTAAGGATGGGTATGATAAGTTTTAAGGATATGAAGGACCATGTGGTTATATGCGGTTGGAATGAAACCGCTCAAGTGATTATAGAAAAGCTCTATCCCCTCCAAAGAGATATCCTACTGATTACAACCCAAGATGTCCCTTCCCCGGACAAGTTTCACTACAAGAAGGGTGACTTCGGAAGGGAAGATGTGCTTTTGGATGCGGGCGTAGACAAGGCAAGTCTTGTAATAGTTCTGGCAGAAAAGCTCCCGGGCTTTACGGAAGATTCGGTGGATGCAAGAACCATACTCACAGGTATGCAGATAAGGGATTTGAACAAGCATGCCACCCTCGTTTTGGAGATACTCCTCAGGGAAAACGCCAAGCTGATAAAAAGAAGGCGCATAGCTAACTATCTGATAATCGGCGGTCAGATGCTCGGCACCCTTATAGCCAAGTTTGCGAGGGAAAAGTTCTTCGGGGAGT
>WFYH01000037.1 GCA_015490215.1 Aquificaceae bacterium | reverse complement strand
TGGCCACGCCCACGTCCGCCTGAACGAGGGCCGGAGCGTCGTTCACGCCGTCCCCGACCATAGCAACCTTCATGCCCCTGCTCTGGAGCTCCTTCACCTTCTCCGCCTTCTGGTGGGGAAGGACCCTTGCGAAGAACTCGTCTATGCCGAGCTCTTTAGAAACGTGCCTCGCCACCTCTTCCGAGTCCCCCGTTATCATGACAACCTTCTTTCCGAGCTTCTTGAGTTCGGAGACCGCCTCGTAGGATTCGGGCCTTATCCTGTCCGAGAGGGCTACAGCTCCCGTAAGTTTTCCGTCTATCGCCACGAGGACAACAGTCTTACCCTGAGCTTCAAGCTCTCTGACCTTATTCAGAACCTCCGCAGACACTTCTATCCCGAGTTCCTCCATCAGGAGCTTAGTTCCTACCGCCACCTTCTTTCCTTCCACTTCACCCACTACGCCTTTACCGGGAATAGCCCTGAAGTTCTTGGCTTCTGGGACAGGAACACCTTTACTCTGAGCTTCCTCCACTATAGCCTGAGCTATCACGTGCTCGGAGTTCCTCTCCACGCTTGCGGTCAGTTTGAGAAGCTCAAGTTCGGGCATATCTGTGGAGAAAATATCTGAGACCCCGAACCTGCCCTCCGTCAGCGTTCCCGTCTTGTCAAACATAACCGCGTTCACGTCCTTGATTGCTTCCAAAGCTATCCTGTTTCTGACCAGTATCCCGTTCTTCGCGGAGTAAGAAGTAGCGAAGGATACTACGAGCGGTATAGCAAGGCCGAGGGCGTGGGGACAGGCTATCACCATAACGGTAACTGCTCTCTCGATAGCAAACCGAGGATCACCCTTTAGGGCCATCCACGCTACAAAGGCAATACCTCCTACAGAGACCGCCACCAAGGTCAGGTAGAAGGCAACCCTGTCCGCCACGTCCTGGAGCTTTGTTTTGGACTCCTGAGCCTCCTTTACCAGCTTGAGAACCTGACTCAGGTATGTCTCCTCTCCCGTCCTCTCAACCCTGACCTTAAGCGATCCCTCCATGTTGATGGCACCGCCTATAACCTTGTCTCCTGCACCTTTAGGAACGGGCTTGGACTCTCCGGTGAGCATAGCTTCGTTTACGTGGGAGCTTCCCTCCACGATCACACCGTCCGCCGGGATCTTCTCTCCGGGTTTGACGAGGACGAGGTCCCCGGGCTTCAGTTCGGATACGTGAACCTCGACTACCTCACCGTCTCTGATGAGGTTGGCTTTAGTAGGCATGAGCTTAACGAGCTCCTCCAGAGCCCTCGAAGCTCCGAGGACGGACTTCATCTCTATCCAGTGCCCCCAGAGCATGACCACTATAAGGGTGGTCAGCTCCCAGAAGAACTCCTTTCCGCCGAAGACGAGAGTTGAAAGGCTGTATAGGAAAGCTACCGATATGGCTACGCCTATTAGGGTCATCATTCCGGGCTTTCTGAGTCTTAATTCATCAAGCATTCCTCTTAAGAAGAAGAGACCCCCGTAGAAGAACACCACTGTAGACAGAACGGGTGTGATCCATTCACTTCCGGCGAATTCCGGCATTGAAAAGCCTAAAAGCTCCTGAATGCTCTTTGAATAGAGAACTACCGGAATTGTCAAAATCGTGGAAACTATGGCTTTTCTTTTTATCTCTTCAATATGCATCGAGTGGTCTGCATGCCTGTGGTCCTTTTGAGCCTCATGTTCAACGTGCGTATGCTTATAATCTGAATGAACTTTTACCAAATCCATACCGCATTTTGGGCATTTACCGGGTTCGTTTTTCCTTACTTCTGGATGATGAGGACAGGTGTAAACACCCTCTTCATCTCCTCCGTGGTTATGAATATGTGTATGTTCCATGATTAAGCCTCCCTTGAGCACCATTAGGCACTCTCACAGCATGAATAATAAAGATGGGTGTGTGTTAATACAAGATGTTTTTTTGACGTTAAAACTAAGGAAATTTCACGCAGAAATTGAACATAACAGATTTTGCGTATGAACTTTGCAGTTTACAGGTAGCCTTTCTTTAGCTTCCGTATAACGGAGCCGAAAAGCTATATCATCATTTGGTAGGGCTATGGATTTGTCGGAGTTCAAGATAAATCCCTTTATGGATACCTTTCTGCTTGCCTCTTTTTTTGTAGCTTTAGCGGTTTTCCTCTCCCCGAGACTTGAAAGAAGCAGGCTTTGGACAGCGACGGTTACACCCCTTGCCTCTATAATAGGCAGCGGTTACCTCGTTTCCGCACCTCTTCTTCATATTACCCTCGGAGATTTTGCCGTTCTCGGCATGGCTTCTATTGTAGCTTTGGCTTACCTGATAGGTGAAGCCCTCAGATACAACATAGCCTACGGGGAGGGGGCTTACACGGGTCTTGAAAGGCTTTCTAATCTGGTCCTTTCCTTTGCCTATATGGTGTCGGTAGCTTTCTACTTAAGGTTGCTTTCCTCCTTTCTATTTTCGGGATTCTTTGGGAGAAACCATGTCCTTGAGGATACACTAACGACCTTGCTCCTCGCTTTCATAGGGGTATCAGGCTTTCTCAGAGGGTTGGGTTTTCTGGAGTTTTTAGAAAAGTATTCCGTAGCGGTAAAGCTGTCGGTTATATGTGCCTTTACCGTAGGTTTGCTCCTTTGGGATGTGGAGTTTCCCAGCTTTCATCTGAGGAAGGAACCTATCTCTTTTGAGACCTTACAGGTCCTTGCGGGGATGCTCCTAATAGTTCAGGGCTTTGAAACCTCAAAGTATTTAGGAGAGAAGTATTCCGTTCGGGAAAGGATAAAAAGTATGAAGATCGCTCAGATAACCTCGGCTGCTATATATCTGTCCTTTGTATTCTTGGCTACGCCCCTTTTGGGAAAGCTTCCGCAGGATAAAGCGGACGAGACCGCAGTTATACTCCTTGCGGGTGCCCTCTCTCTACTTCTCAGGTATCTTCTGGTAGTAGGTGCGCTCATGAGTCAGTTCAGTGCAGCGGTGGCAGATACCATAGGTGCGGGAGGTTTGCTGTGGAAGGAAACAGACGGTAGGGTTTCCTCAAAGGTAGGATACCTGCTTACCGCTTGCGTGGGGATAGTGCTTGTATGGAGCGACAACATAATTTGAGATAATCGTTTACGCCTCCAAAGCCTTTGCCCTTTACTACCTCTTGCAGACCCTGATAAGCTTGAGTTTAGCTTTCAGAAGGAAGGATATCTTAAAGGGGGTTTTTTTCTCCTTTGTTCTTGTCTGTCTTGCTTTTGTGGTTCTCTTCGGAAAGAGCGTGTCCGCCTGAGGGGTGTTTTACAATTTTTTGAATGGGTAAGATAAAGGTCCTTGTTGTTGACGACTCCGCTTTTATGAGAAAAGCCATAAGGGAAATCCTCGAGAGCGATCCCCAAATAGAGGTCATAGGGGTAGCCAGAAACGGAAAAGAGGCTGTAGAGAAGGTAAAAGAGCTAAAGCCCGACGTTGTCACCCTTGACATAAATATGCCCGTAATGGACGGAAAGGAAGCTCTGAAGATCATAATGGAGGAAAACCCCGTCCCTGTGGTTGTAGTCTCTTCCCTAACCACTGAAGAGGCACCCATTACCATGGAACTCCTTGACATGGGAGCCTTTGACTATGTCCCCAAACCTTCAGGAACTATATCCTTGGACATACACAAAGTAGCGGACGAGATAATAAGCAAGGTAAAGCAGGCATACAGGAGCAGGCATAGGATTCTCAGAAGAACCCTCGGCTTAAGGACAGCCAAGACCTCATACAGGCCCACCAAAAGGGGGCTTGCCAAATACGTGGTGGCTATAGGTATATCTACGGGAGGTCCCGCCACCCTAATAGACATCCTTCAGGACTGTGAGGTGGACGACGAGAGTGCCTACCTCGTAGTTCAGCATATGCCTCCTCAATTTACTCCTTCCCTTGCCAAGAGATTGTCCGAATATACGCCCATAGAGTTTTTCCACGCCTCTAACGGACAGGCGGTCTTGGGGGGATACGGCTACCTTGCCCCCGGCGGGTGGCACATGAAGGTAACTCCAGACAAGAAGATAAAACTCTTCAAGGATGACAGCTATATATACTACCCTTCCGTTGATGTACTCTTCTTTTCTGTAGCTGAGGTTTACTGTCCCAACGCCATAGGGGTTCTCCTTACAGGTATAGGAAGGGACGGCGCCGAGGGACTTTTGAAGATGAAACAGAGGGGATGTTACACCATAGCGGAATCGGAAGAAACAGCAGTAGTATACGGTATGCCCGCTGCCGCAAAGGAGATAGGTGCAGCCCTTGAGATTTTACCCTCCTACAAGATAGCTTCAGCTATAAAGAGGCATCTCAGGAGGATCAAAGAAAGAGCGCAGGGATCCTGAACTTTTGTGCTAAGCTACTCTCTTATAAATAAGGTTTATTTGCGCATTAAAAAAAAGTAATGATGCACACATCAGTTTATGATGATAATCTAATTTAGAAAATCTTCAGGAGGTGCGTGCGATGGCAAGCGTCACCGCTGACAAGACTCTTGATACTTCAGGACTCAACTGTCCTCTGCCTGTTTTGAAAACTAAGAAAGCTCTTGAGGAGCTTTCTCCCGGTCAAATTCTTGAAGTGATTTCTACCGATCCCGGTTCTAAGGCTGACATTCCCGCCTTCTGCCAAAGAACCGGTCACGAGTTGGTTGAAACCGTAGAAGAAGGTGGCAAGTATATCTTCTACATCAAGAAGAAAGGCTAAACACTTTTTCCTTTTGGAGGGGGTGAAAGATGGCTGAAAGACTGGCTATCATCGCAAGCAAAGGCACTTTGGACTGGGCTTATCCGCCCCTTATACTCGCTTCTACCGCCGCTTCTTTGGGTGTTGAAACCGCCATATTTTTTACCTTTTACGGTCTTAACATCATCCACAAGGAGAAGATGAAGCACCTGAAGGTGGCTCCCGTAGGCAACCCTGCGATGCCTATGGTATTCCCTCCTTCAGTTAAGAAAACTCCCGTTGCGGGTCAGCTTGCGGGACTTATGGAAGCTATATTCCCCGGACCTCCTCAACTGATGGGTGTTATTCCCGGCATGACCGATTTTATGACCGCTATGATGAAAAAGATGATGAAGGACAACGGTGTGGCTTCCGTAGAGGAACTCCTTGAGCTATGTAAAGATGCGGACGTTAAGCTGATCCCCTGCCAGATGACCATGGAGCTTTTCGGCTACAAATATGAGGACCTCATAGACGGGCTTGAGCCTCCCGGAGGAGCGGCGACCTTTATCAACTACGTTCTTGAAGCGGATAAGCCTATGATACTCTTTATCTAAATCCTTTCAGGAGGCGAGAGATGGCAGGTCAAGAGTATGAAAAGCTCCTCTTCTACATCCTTACGGTTCCCTTTTTTGAAAGGGCAGAGCCTACCACGGGCGAGCTGATCAACCCCCAAGCGGGTGCACCCTTCTTCTTGGCGACCGCTGCAACCACCATGGACTACGAGGTGGAGATGGTTATCACCTCCGAAGCAGGCTTCCTGCTGATGAAGGACAACGCTAAAAAGGTGAAGGTAAGACCCGGTGTGGACCAGACCGTCTACGACTTTATCAAGATGGCAAAGGAGGCAGGTGTGAAGATTTACCTCTGTGTTCCCTCTCTGGATCTTACGGACATCTACAAGAAGGAGGACGTTAACGAAGAACTCTGCGACGGGATAATCGGAGGTGCCGCCTTCCTTGACAAACTCATGAGCGGGGAATATGCTGTTATATCCCTGTAGCACCGCCCCCGGGGCTTCCCCGCCCCGCTTTAAAAATATGACTATAAGCATATTTTTATATACCTATAAAAAAATTTTTTTGTCTTCCCTAAGAGCGGAAGTTAACTTAGTATCTGTGCAGAATCCCTAAGGAGGTGCGATTATGGAAGGACATCCTTACGGATACAATATACCCATTTCCGAGAAGACCAAGGAGGTTCCTTGGGAAGAGAAGGTCCGCATCTTTGAGGAAGTTAAGTCTGACTTCCGCTTTAAAGAGTTCCTCTTCGGATGTTTAAACTGCGGAGTGTGCACGGCATCCTGTCCTTCCAATAGATTCTTTGACTACTCCCCCAGAGAGATAGTCCAGAGGTTCCTCGAAGAGGACGTGGAAGTTATCTACGACATGATGCACGAATACATATGGGCATGCTCCCAGTGCTTCACCTGCTGGATAAGGTGCCCCTTCGTCAACAACCCCGGTGGACTCGTCATCATAATGAGGGAGGTCGCCGTCAGAAATGCCTTTGAGGCTACCAAGGACCTCCTCAAGCCCTACGGAAGGGTTCTTCTGAAAGTTATGACCACTGGAAACCAGCTCTCTGCGGACATGCTCCAGCCGGACTTCTTCCCCGACTGGGGTCCCAAGATGCAGGACAACATGGAGAACCTCAGGGCTAAAAGGATGGCTATACCCTTTGATGTGGGTAAATCCGTCAAAACCGCTTGGGAGGTTTCCTTGGAAACTGCAATAGAGATGTATACCATCTGGAGAGAGACGGGCATCTTTGAAATGCTGGAAAAGCTTGATCCCAACCTCTACAACGTCATTATGGACATAGTAGAAGAGAACGAAGAGAGGTGGGAGGAGCTCATGGAAGAGGAGGAGGAAGAGTAATATGCTAATGAGCGGGGTTAGTGCCCCGACAACAAAACCTAAGGAGGTGTAGTTATGGGACACGGAAAGAGTCCTTATTTGAGATATGCGGATCCTGAACCCTTTCCCATACTCAACAAGCATTCTCACTACGACCATCTCTTTGAGGAGATGTATGAGCTTGAGGAAAAGGGTGAGATTCTCGTATACAGGATCACCGAGGAGAACCAGCCCATAGAGGTTTACACCAGAACGGGAAGGATAAAGACCATACCCACCAACAAGCTCTGGCACCACAAGTCCTGCGGACAGTGCGGGAACATCCCCGGATACCCTGCTTCTGTCTTCTGGTTTATGAACAAGTTCGGGCTTGACTATCTCAACGAGCCCCACCAGACCTCCTGCACCGCTTGGAACTACCACGGATCCGGAACCTCCAACCCCGTAGCTCTTGCAGCGGTCTGGCTCAGGAACATGCACCAAGCTTGGAAGACCGGATACTACCCCCTCATCCACTGCGGAACCTCCTTCGGATCTTACAAGGAGACCAGAGAGCAGCTCATATTCAACAAAGAACTCAGGGATGCGGTCAAGCCCATCCTCAAGAAACTCGGAAGGCTCACCGAAGACGGAAGGATCGTAATTCCCCAAGAGGTGGTCCACTACTCCGAGTGGGTCCACGCAATGAGATACAAAATCAAGGAACTCTACGAAAAGGAAGGAAAGGCGAAGGGGATAGACGTCTCCAACGTAAGGGTTGCTATACACAACGCCTGCCACACTTGGAAGATGATGGCTGACGACTACCCTTACGACCCTGAGGTCTACAACGGACAGAGACCTGCCGCTTCCACCGCCGTTATAAAGGCTCTCGGTGCTCAGGTGGTTGACTACTCCACTTGGTATGACTGCTGCGGATTCGGCTTTAGGCACATACTCACCGAGAGGGAGTTCACCAGATCCTTCGCCATTCAGAGGAAGCTTAAAGTTATAGCGGAGGAGATCAAGGCGGACGTGATCATCACCCACGACACGGGCTGCACCACCACCTTTGAAAAGAACCAGTGGATCGGAAAGGCTCACGGAATGTATCACCCCGTTGCGGTCATGTCCGACGTAATGTTCTCTGCACTCGCCTGCGGAGCACACCCCTTCAAGGTGGTTCAGCTCTACTGGAACTGCTCCAACTACGAGCCTCTCCTTGAGAAGATGGGAATAACCAACTGGAAGGAACTCAGGAAAGAGTGGGAGGATACGGTCAAATACATTGCCGATCTGGAGAAGCAGGGTAAATACGACGAGCTTCTTGAGTTCTTCAAGGAGTATGACCTCTACGAACCTTACAGCAAGACCTCTGACGGATTCAAGAGGAGAAGGTCCGCCTCTGCGGACATGCCTCTGTTTAAGTCTTAAGGGTTAGGTTGTTTTCGGGGCGCCTTTGCGCCCCTTTCCAATACACTCACGGTTAAGGAGGTTGGAGATGGCAAAGAGTGTTTTGGTGGTAGGTGGTGGTCCGGCGGGACTTGCCGCTGCGAGAACCCTCGGAAAGCTCGGAGTCCCCACCATTCTGATCGAGAAGGAGCAAAAGCTCGGTGGTCGTCCCATCCTTGAGGACTACCACACCCTGATACCCCGTAAGATGACTCCCCAGCAGGTGATCGGACCCTTCATTGAGGAGGTCCAAAACAATCCCAACGTTGAGGTAAAGCTCGGGGTTGAACTTGAAGCCTGCGAAGGGGAGGCTCCCAACTTCAAGGTCAAACTCTCCAACGGTGAGGAGCACGAGGTCGGCGCCATAGTGGTAGCTACCGGCTTCCAGCACTTTGACGCCAAGAGGAAAGGGGAGCTGGGTTACGGAATTTACCCGGACGTTATCACCAACCTCGAGCTGGAGCAGATGTTCTCCAGAGAGGGCAGGCTCTACAGACCCTCTAACGGACAGCTTCCTAAGAGGGTTGCCTTTGTATTCTGCGTGGGTTCAAGGGACAGACAGCTCGGCGTTACCAACGTCCACTGCTGCAGATACGGATGTGCCCTTTCCGGACTGCAAGGATCAGAAATCAGAGAGAAGTATCCTGACGTTGACGTCTTCTGCTACTACATGGACGTGAGAACCTACGGAACTTGGGAGTATCCCTTCTACTGGGCACCTCAGGAGAAATACGGCGTCAGGTATGTAAGGGGTAGGATAGCGGAGATAACTTATAGCCCCACCGACGGCAGGCTCAGGATAAAGCACGAAGACACCATAGTCCAGAGACCCGCTGAAATTCCCATGGATCTGGTGGTTCTGGTTCTGGGTATGGAACCTTCCGAGGGAACCAAGAAGGTAGCCAAGATACTCGGACTTGCCCAAGACCCCGACAGCCAGTTCCTCGTCCCCGCGGAAGACTCAGGTTCCAACATCATCTCCAACAAGCCCGGTGTATTCATAGCCGGTGCCTGTAAGGGACCCATAGACATAGAGTCCTCCCTCGCCGAGGGTGAAGCTGCGGGAGCGGAAGCTGCAACCTTCATAGGAGCCAAGGTGTCCGCATAAATGAGTCAGGAAAAGAGGGAAGGCGGCTTCAAGCCGGTTCAGCTTGATGACTCCCTGATCAGGGACTACCTGATAAAGATCCTCGGGGAAGGGGAAGACTTCGTTCAGGATTTCTACAATGAGCTTCTTGAAAAGTCCCTCTTCTTTCAGGAAACCCTCTCCAAGGATCGGCTGCCTTCCCTCACCAAGGAAGATTTTGACAAACTCTTTGAAAAGATCTTCGCAGCCCGCAGGAAGAGGGAGAGGATAATAGAGGAAACGGGTGTTGACAAACTCAAAAAAGCGGTAAGCGATCTGCTTTACGGTGATGAGAAAAAGGGTTTTCTGAAGAAGAAAAAGCAGGAAAGGACATGGGAGCAGAAGGTAGAGGACTTCGTCAAAGAGATAAGGGGTGTTGACAGGAAAGCCGCACGGGATATAGCCTCCGAGCTTCTTCACTTTACCTTCCCCGATAAATACATCCTCTGGACCAGCTGGATATGGGACCCCGAGAGTGAAACGGGAGCGATAGTGTTCCTAAAGGAGGAGCCACCCACCGGCGGACGTGGAAGGAGGATGTACGGAGAGACCTACGACCAGTTCAAACAGGTTTACGAACAGATAGCGGAAAAGCTCCAAGAGTTCGGGATAAAGGTAAAGGGTTACCTCTTCGTAGACATATTCTTGGCGATGATCTACGCCACCTACGTAGACTACATGACCCTCTCAACTATGCACAGCGCAAAGGGGTTCTTCCCCCCTGCGGGCGTTATGGCTAAGAGGCTTCTCGGGGTTAAAGCCCCCGTTGAATTCACTTAGGAGGTGTGAGCGATGGCAATTCACGAGCGGAGCCTTGTGGAACCTGAAAGGGTTCTACGAAAGGAAAGGCTCGTTATAGATGGTGTGGACGTATCGGGAGACTGGAACCTTATAATCCTGCCCCGTGTTATAAACGACTACGACCTTAGCTTCCTTGACGAGGTCCTCCAGCAACCCGAGGGCAAGACCATACTCCAGTGCTACCAGTGCTCCTACTGCACTGCCTCCTGCCCCGTTCACAACTACTGGGACGAAAGGTACAACCCCAGACACTTCATCCACCTTGCGAGGCTCGGACTCATAGATGAACTCCAGAAGCGTGCGGATGTAATGTGGAGGTGCGTCTCCTGCCACAAGTGCACCCACAGGTGTCCTAAGGGCGTTCTCGTTGAGGAGGTCCTGAAAGCCATCCTCAGGGTCATGGCAAAGAGGGGAGTTATAGAGGAGTATCCCTCCAAGAAGTTTGATAAGTTCTTCCTTGAGAGCGTTTACGAATACGGAAGGATTGAAGATGGAGAACTGCTCTTCGGTTGGATAGAAAAGCAGGGCTACGAGGTGGTGAAGGATCCCATACTCAAGAAGCCCATCCCCTTCATGGGCGGTGTTCCCGAGTGGCTCAAACAGCTCGCCATGAAGCCCATAAAGAACCTGAACATTGACTTCCTGATACTCAACGCAAAACACATGCTCTTCCATCCCAAAACCAAGGACTGGAACAGGTTCAAGCAGGTTCTCAGGAAGGTTATGGATGAAGAGGGCGTCTACGCCCACTAATTTTTGAGGAGGTGAAAGAAGATGGCGGTAGCTAAGGTAAGAAAGCCGCCCATGGGCGGCATAGGAAAGAGGGTAGCCTACTACCCGGGTTGCTCCCTTGAGGGTGCCGCAAGGGCATATGATGTTTCCGTAAGGATAGTAGCTAAAGAGTTGGGTCTTGAACTTGATTACATTGAGGACTACAACTGCTGTGGTGCTATGGAAACCAAAAACGTCACCTTCTGGGGGACGATGCTTCTTAACGCCCGTAACATGTCCCTTGCAAGAAGGCAGGGACACAACGCCATAGTTGCCCCCTGCAACGGGTGTTCCTTCTCCCTCCAGAGGGCTGAATACTTTCTTGAAACCGACAAAAATGTCCTTGAAAGGATAAACTCCCTTCTCAGGGAAGGTGGTGTTGACCCCCTAACCGAGATACCTCACACCTACCATGTCCTTGAGTGGTTCTATCACGAGGCTGGTCCTGAAAAGGTCAAGGAGAAAACCAAAAAGCCCCTAAGGGGTCTTAAGGTAGCAAACTACTACGGCTGTCTCTATACAAGACCCCACTTTTACTCAAGAACTTACTCCCACGGCGGAGGAAACGAAGAAGGTGCAAGACCCAGAATGAGGGAAACCGCCGACGATGATGAACACCCATACTACATGGACGCCCTCCTTGAGGCTGCTGGTGCAACCAGCGTTGACTTTGAACCCATGCATACCCAGTGCTGTGGAGGACCCCACTCCCTATCGGACGAGCAGGTCTCTGAGAAGTTCGTTATGATGATCCTCCAGAACGCCAAGAGGAACGGAGCGGACATAATAGCCACCGAGTGTCCCCTCTGCCACGCCTCCTTGGAGATGTATAGACACAGGCTCATGATGAAGGGAGTGCCCGATGTGGACCTTCCCGCAGCATACTTTACCCAGCTCTTAGGGCTTGCCTTTGGATACAGCGCCAACGATGTGAAGCTCAAGGACAACCTTTCCGATCCTTTGCTCGTTCTCAAGAGGCTCGGACTTGCCTGATAGGCAGGCCATGGAAGAGAAGAAGATAATCATACTGATGACCAGCGGGCCGAGGACACCTTGGCGGTGTGCCTCGCCCTTTTACATAGCCGCTCTGATGGCGGCGAACGATGCTGACGTAGAGATCTTCTTCAATATGGACGGAACGAACCTTATCCGTAAGGGAATAGCGGAGAAGATCTGCCCCGCCATAGACGGTAACTGTGCACCCCAAAACGGGCAAAAACCTAAAAGTGTATACGACTTTATGAGGGACGCAAAGCTTGCCGGGGTTAAGTTCTACTCCTGCAAACAGGCGGTGGACTCTTTGGGTCTTACCGAGGAGGAACTCATACCCGAGCTTGACGGTATAGTTCCTGCAAGTGAATTCGCCATAAGGGCTATGGAGGCGGACAAGGTCATCGTCTTTTGATATACAATAAATCTCTAAATTCCAATAAACGGGAGGTGCAAAATGGCTGAGGTAAATGGATGCCAAGTTCCTGAGGATCTCCTCTATCACGTTGATCCCGAGGCGAATGCCTTTACTTGGGCAAAGGACAACGGAGACGGCACCTATACGGTAGGTCTTACTTCTATAGCCGCCGCCATGGCGGGAAGGCTCGTTGCCTACACCCCTAAAAAGGTAGGTAAAACCGTCAAGAAGGGCAAGAGTGTAGCCACCATAGAGAGCGGAAAGTGGGTCGGACCTGTCCCCGCACCCTTTGAGGGAGAGATAGTGGAGATCAACGAGGAACTCAAGGCAAACCCCGCCCTTGTGAACGACGACCCCTACGGAAAGGGTTGGATAGTCAAGCTCAAGCCCACCAACCCCGACGACGTGAACCAGCTTCTCAAAGGTCCCGAGGCGGTGGAAGCCCTCAAGAAGGTAGCGGAAGAGAAAGGCGTAAAGTGCGGATAACCTGCCCGGGGACCCTTCGGTCCCCTTCTCTTGAACTATGGTAGAGCTGGACTTTGAAATAGAAGAGGCGTTAACACAGCGCCTCAGGGAAGGTTTTGAGATAAGGCTTAAGAACTTTGGTAGGAAGGTCTACTTTCACAGCCCCGGCTTTAAACACTATGAGGTAGAAGACTTCGCCATAAAAAGCCCCCCCAAGTTTGTTGACATATCCGTAACGGGGAAAAGCTGTGAGCTTATGTGTGACCACTGTGCCAGCAAAATCCTATGGCATATGATACCCGCCACCACACCCGAGGAGCTTTGGAAGGTATGCCAAGACCTCAAAGAGCAAGGGGTCACAGGCATACTTGTCTCGGGAGGATCCGATAAGGATGGTTTCGTTCCCCTTTGGGACTTCTTTGACACCATGCGGGCTGTGAAGGAAGACCTCGGAATGCTCGTCACCTGCCACGTGGGGCTTGTGGATGAAAAGTTTGTAGAGGGACTTGTAGACGCAAAGGTGGATGCTGTCCTCCTTGACATAATAGGAGACAACGAGACCATAGCCCAAGTTTACAAACTGCCTCACAAAAGGGTAGAAGACTACGACAGATCCCTTAAACTCCTCAAGGAAGCGGGTCTGAAGATCGTCCCCCACATTATCATAGGACTTCACTACGGAAAGATAAGGGGCGAATACAGAGCGGTAGACATGATAGCTAAATACAAACCCGAGACTCTCGTCTTGGTTGTGGTAATGCCTTACTACGGGAAGGCGCGCTTTCAGCTTATTCCGCCTCCCTCTGTGGAAGAGAGTATAGATATAGTTCTATACGCAAGAAAGGCAATGCCCGAAAGCCCCATAGTTATAGGTTGCGCAAGACCCGCAGGGGCGGAAAGGGTCAAGTTTGACATATACTCCCTGCTTGCGGGTGTTAACGGAATAGCTTTCCCCGCAGAGGGGGTAGTTACCTACTCAAAGACCCTCGGGCTTGAACCAGTTCTGTCCCCGAGCTGCTGCTCTACCACCTTCATGCTCCAAGCGGGTATACTTGAAGATGGAGGTGCGTGAAGGTGGCAAGGGTTAAAGGTCTCAGGTGTAGAGAGTGCGGAAGGGAATACCCGGTAGAGCCTATACACGTATGTGAATTTTGCTTCGGTCCACTTGAAGTGGTCTATGACTACGAGGAAATAAAAAAGACCATAAGCAGGGAGAAGATAGAAAAGGGTCCCAAAAGCCTGTGGAGGTATAAAGATCTTCTCCCCGTTGAAAATCCTACCGTCGGTCTTACCGCCGGCTTTACCCCCCTAAAAAAGGCGGAAAGGCTCGGTGAGGTTTTGGGGCTTAGAAATCTCTACATCAAAGACGATTCGGTAAACCATCCTACCCTTTCCTTCAAAGATAGGGTGGTTTCGGTAGCCCTTTCCAAGGCAAAGGAGTTCGGTTTTGACACCGCCGCCTGCGCCTCTACGGGAAATCTTGCTAACTCGGTAGCCGCCCACAGCGCTCAGGCGGGGTTAAACTGCTTTGTGTTCATTCCGGCAAACCTTGAGACTCAAAAGATATTCGGGAGTTTGGTATTCAATCCCACCGTTGTGGCCGTAGAAGGAACCTACGACGATGTTAACAGACTCTGCTCGGAGATAGCCAACGATCTGGGCTGGGCTTTTGTAAACATAAACATAAGACCCTACTATGCGGAGGGTTCCAAGACCCTTGCCTTTGAGGTGGTAGAACAGCTCGGTTGGAAAGCTCCCGATGCGGTGGTTGCCCCCGCCGCTTCCGGATCGCTCTATACGAAGATTTGGAAAGGTTTAAAAGAACTTAAAGAGGTAGGTCTAATAGACTCGGTAAACACGAGGATGTTCGGTGCTCAGGCGGAAGGTTGCTCCCCCATAGCTCAAGCTTGGAAGGAAGGCAGAGACTACGTAAAACCCGTAAAACCGAACACTATTGCAAAGTCAATAGCAATAGGCAACCCTGCGGACGGGATATACGCACTCCAGACCGCCAAAGAAAGCGGGGGAGATTGGGAAACCGCCACCGATGAGGAGATAATTGAAGGCATTAAGCTCTTGGCAGAAACGGAAGGTATATTTACAGAAACCGCAGGCGGGACCACCATAGCTGTTCTTAAAAAGCTTGCAGAAAGGGGTGTCTTCGATCCTGAAGAGACGGTGGTGGCATACATAACAGGAAACGGCTACAAGACCCTTGAAGTTCTTGAAGGGCACCTGAAGGAACCTGTAAGGATACAGGCGAGTCTGAAGGACTTCAAAGAGAAGGTTCTTGCCAAGGTCTAAAAAAACCACCTCTTTTTCTTGAGCTTCTCTTTAAGAGCTTCGTTTTCCTTTCTGAGGGTGGCGATCTCCGCCTCAAGTTCGGATATCCTCCTGAGAGCCTCCTTCAGTTCCTCAGTAACCTTTTTGTATTCCATGAAGGGGACAAAGCCCTCCGATCTGTTCCTGAGGGGCGCGTTAGCGAGGTAGAACCTGACCGCCTCCTTTATAAGGGCTGTCCTGCTTTTGCCCTCTTTCTTGCAAAATTCATCCATCTCCTGAAGGAGGGAGGCCTCCACCCTTAAGGATATGATGGGGCGGTCTTTCAACTTAGCTCCCACCTACTCCCTGAGGTTCAGCTTTATAAGTATTGGGGCGAGCAAGGTGGTAACCGCAACGACGAATACTATAACCGCATAACCTTCGCTGTCTATAGCGTGAAAGCTCCTTCCGAACTCGGCAAATATCAGACCTACCTCACCACGGGGCATCATGGAAAGCCCTATGCTCATCCTCTCCCTGAAGGAGCCGGGAACCACAAAGCCCGCCAAAACCTTACCCACTATAGCTACCGCTATAAGCAAAAGGGAAAAGCCCCAAAACGCTCCCGAGGAGAAATCTATAGCTCTGAGATTAAGGGCAAGACCTACAGAAACGAAGAATATAGGTGCCATTACGTGAACGAGGGGCAGTATACCCTCTTCCACCTTGTGAATTATTCTCTCGTTCAGATGCAGAAATGCAGCAAAGGGAACGGCAAAGCGCCTTGAAAGGGCAAGACCCGCCGTAAAGGCTCCGAGTATCTCGGGAGAGCCGGCTCTGTAGGAGAGGTATCCCACACCGAGTATTAGAGAGAGGATAGAAGCCGGAATTATCTCGGGTTCGTTGAACTTTTCCACCATGAAATTTATAAACTTGGCAAGTAGGCGTGCCACTATGGGGGCTACCACGAAGAATATAGCGATATGGAACATAAGACCTGCAGTAGCTTCAAGATTTACCTCTTTAGTTTTGGAGAATTCATAAAGCGCTGCGAGAACTATAACTCCAAGTATGTCGTCCAATACCGCCGCCCCGAGGACTATCTGGGCGAATCTGTCTTTGTGTTTACCCAAATCTGTAAGAACTCTTACTGTTATCCCTATACTCGTTGCGGTAAGGGCACCCCCTATAAAGAGGGAGCTTATCAGGGGCATATCAAACATGTAGTAGGAAACAACAAAGCCCCCTGCAAAGGGAAGAACAGCACCCACAAGGGCAACCAGTGCGGACCAGATGCCCACCCTTATGAGCATATGAAGGTCCGCCTCAAGCCCCACTTCAAAGAGAAGCAGAATTACCCCCAACTCCGCCAAGACCTTTATGGCTTCACTTAAGGGGATGAGTCCTAAAACGCTCTGGCCGAGAATTATCCCCGCAAAGACCTCCCCCAAAACCGGAGGTATTCCGACCTTCTTAAACAGTGTTCCGAAGATCCTTCCGGATATGAGGATTATCGCTATGTGCAGAAATAGGGTGTGTATATCTACAGTTACAGCTTCTCCGCCCGTTGGAGCTGCAGCCATACGCACCTATTGTATCAGATTAAACAAGTTCAAGTTGGAAAAGAACTCTTTTATGAGTTCCTTTCCACCCTCCGCCACCTTTTTACCTTTTTCCATTAAAAACACTTTTTCCGCCAGCAGGAAAGCTTCCAAGGGATCGTGGGTAACTATAACTATGGGCATATCTGCAGGAATTTTCTTTATAAAGTCTATGATCTCCAATTTGGTCCTAAAGTCAAGGGAAGAAAAAGGTTCATCCATCAAAAGCGCCCTCGGTCTGTAGGCTATCGCCCTGACTATAGCCACCTTTTGCCTTTGACCACCGGAAAGCTCGTGGGGGTATCTATTCTCAAGATCTTTGAGCCCGAAGTCTTCCAGCAGACTATTTACGTCAATCCTTACCTTAGCCTTTCTTGAACCGAACTCCACGTTCTCTTTCACTGTCAGATGGGGCAAGAGGTTATCTTCTTGGAAGATAAGCCCTACCCTTCTCCTCTGAGGCGGTAGAAATATACCCCTTTCGGTGTCAAAGAAGACCTCACGGCAACACTTCATATAACCCCTGTCGGGACGCTCAAGCCCCGCCATTACCCGCAGGGTGGTAGTTTTCCCCGAACCGTTGGAACCGAGTATGACGTTTATACCTTCCCCAAAGGAAAACCTACCTCCTATTTCTAAGTT
>WFYH01000036.1 GCA_015490215.1 Aquificaceae bacterium | reverse complement strand
GATCTTGGAAAAGTTTCCCGATGAAGATGTAGCCTTTACATACCTGCTTGAGATTTCAAGGCTCCTCCCTGCCGACAGGGTTCTTGAGGAGGCCGAAAACCTTCTTAACCTTGATGTGAAGGGGAAAATACTCCTTGCAATTGGTTATATAAGGGAAAAGCAGAGGGACTTTGAAGGTGCTTTAGAAAGCTATGGGGAAGCCTTTGAAAAAAACCCTGCGGATCCCTACATAGCCTTTAACTACGCAAGGCTTCTTGAGTCCATGGGAAGGCTCAAAAGGGCGGTTGCCATATACAGGAGTTTGGCAAACGGGGCAAACGATAAAAGAATAGAAAGGCTGGCAAAAGAAAGGGTAGAATACTACCGTAGGCTCGGTCTTGTAGAGTAGTCAAAGATGGGGGAGATAAAAACCCACACGCGCATAGACAGATCCCTGAGCGGGGAACCTAAGGAGATCTCCGAAGGCTACGCAAAGGTGGTTTTGAAGACAGACGGTAGAATGGCGGCTGACGAGAAAGGTCTCGTCCACGGAGGTTTTATATTCTCCTCTGCGGATTACGCCTCTATGCTTGCGGTAAACCATCCCAACGTAGTCTTGGCGGAGGCTCATGTTAAATTCCTTAAACCCGTAGCTGTAGGAGATACCCTCGTTTTTGAGGCTAAGGTAGTTGAAAAGGAGGGCAAGCGCTACAAGGTCTTGGTTGAAGGGAATAAGGGAGATCAGGTTGTCTTTGAGGGGCTTTTTCTATGCGTTGTTCCCTCACGGCACGTGTTAGAACGTCAGTGAAAGCTCCTTACTAGGGACAGTATCACCAACTCCCACCCGTTTGCAAGAACGAAGAGCATTATCTTAAAAGGCAAAGAGATTATCTGAGGCGGGATCATTATTATCCCCATTGAAATGAGGATTGAAGCCACCACTATATCCACTATCAAAAAGGGGATGTAAAGCAAGAACACCACCTCAAAGGCGGTTGCCAACTCACTTACCATAAAGGCGGGAATTAAGATCGAAAGAGGTAAGTCCTTGGGTTCCTTTATCTTCTCTCTTTCCCCCTTACTCAGGTCCGCCACCTCTAAGAAAACTTCAAGGGTGTCTTTGCGGGTTTGTTTGACCATAAAGTCCTTTATAATGGTAGAAGTTCTGTCAAAAAACTCCCTGTCTGTGATCTCATCCCTCACGTAGGGCTGTAGGGCTTCTTGGTTAAACTTCTCAAAGACGGGCTTCATTATGAAGAAGGTAAGGAAAAGGGCAAGAGATATGATCACCTGATTGGGCGGGACCTGAGGGACCCCCAAGGCTTGCCTGAGTATAGACAGCACCACAACTATCCTTACAAAGGACGTAGTCATAATGAGTATAGATGGGGCAAGGGCAAGAACGGTAAGGAGTATTAAAAGCCTTATTGAGGTTTCAAGATCGCCTTCCCCTATCCTTATTTCTATCGGGGGAAGTATTCTCTCCTGAGCCAAGGTTGTGAGTGGTATCACTAGAAAAAGAATTAGCGCTTTTCTCATCTTCGTCCCTATATATTAAATCAGCCCCCTTTGGGCTTACACACAGCACAAAGGTCTTTCCTTTCACCTCAAGCTCAACGATGTAGATGTCCTTTGTCAAGGGAGCTATCTTTTTTACCTCAAAGCTTCCCTTTCCCTTCCCCCTAATCGGGTAAAACCTACGCAGAAAAAGGGGCAGGAGAAAGACTATAGCCAAAAGGACAACACCGAGGGACACCAAGAGCTTGAGCAGGTAATCCGTCATTCCGCTTGGACTACGAACTCGGTAAAGTATACGTTTCTGACTCCGCCCTGAACGAGGATAGTATTAACCCTCTTTATTATCTCAAGCTTGAGCTGTTCTCTTCCCTCGGGAGATCTAAGCTCCCTTGAGGTCTTGTTGGATAGTATCTCTATGATGGCATCCCTTATTATGGGTTCTCTCTTTTGGACCTCCATAGTCACCTCTGGTGCGGAAAGCTCAAGGGTTATGGAAACCCTTGCATACATGGTAACCTCTGGGTCCGCAAGGTTAACTATAAAGGCAGGCTCCAGCTTATACATAACCCCCACAGCTTCTGGGGATACCTTGGGCTTGGCTTCTTCTTTCTTTTCTTCCTCTCCTCCCTTTTTAAAAACTAAAAAATATCCAGCCCCCCCGCCGATTAAAAGTATTAGGAGAAGGAGGGCGATGAGGAG
>WFYH01000035.1 GCA_015490215.1 Aquificaceae bacterium | reverse complement strand
TCGGTGCCGAAGAGGTATTCCGCCAACGCCTTAGCGGTTTCCGTTTTACCCACACCGGTGGGTCCGAGAAAGAGGAACACCCCTATGGGTCTGTGCTTTCCTTTGAGCCCTACCCTTGATCTCCTTATAGCTTTAGCTATCGCTTTTATGGCTTCATCTTGACCCACCACACGCTTCTTGAGTTCTTCTTCTATGTGGAGGAGCTTTTCCATATCGCTCTCGTGAACCCTTCTTACGGGTATACCCGTCCAGCGGGCGACCACCTCCGCCACGTCCTCCGCGGTAACCTTGGGTCTGTTTTTCTCCATTTCCTGCTTCCACTTGGACTTGAGGTTTTCAAACTTTGCTCTGAGCCTGAGTTCCTCATCCCTTATCTTTGCCGCCCTTTCGTAATCCTGTTCGCTTGCTGCCTTTTCCTTTTCCCTTTCAAGCTCTTTTATTTTTTCCTCAAGCTCTTTCAGATCGGGCGGCAGGTCCAAAGCCTTGAGTTTGACCAATGCACCCGCTTCATCCACCACATCTATAGCTTTGTCAGGAAGGTTCCGGTCTGTGATGTATTTAACCGAAAGGGACACCGCCTTTTCCAAAGCTTCAGGGGTGTATTCAACCCCGTGGAAGTCTTCAAACTTCTTCTTAAGACCGTAGAGGATCTCAAGGGTGTCCTCTTCGGAAGGTGGATCTACAAGGACGGGCTGGAATCTCCTCTCAAGGGCGCCGTCCTTCTCTATGTATTTCCTGTATTCATCAAGGGTGGTAGCTCCTATGACCTGTATCTCACCCCTTGCAAGGGCAGGCTTGAGCATGTTGGAAGCGTCAATAGACCCTTCCGCTGAACCGGCGCCCACGAGGGTGTGGATTTCATCTATGAAGAGGATAACGTTGGGTGCCTTTTCAAGTTCTTTGAGTATGTTCTTTAGCCTCTCCTCAAACTGACCTCTGTATTTGGTTCCCGCCACCAAAGCGGCAAGGTCAAGGGCTACGACCCGCTTGTTGAGGAGGGGTTCGGGAACCTCCTTGTTAGCTATCCTTTGGGCGAGACCTTCCACTATGGCAGTTTTACCTACTCCGGGATCGCCCAGAAGGACGGGGTTGTTCTTCCTCCTTCTTACAAGGATTTGAATAACCCTCTCTATCTCCCTTTCCCTTCCTATGACAGGGTCAAGTTTACCCTCCCTTGCCATCTGGGTAAGATCCCTTGAGAACCTGTCAAGGTTGGGGGTAGGGGCGTATTTAACGCTCTCTTGGGGAGGAAGCTCTCCGAGGATCTGAAGGACGTCCCTTCTTACCGAATATTCATCTAGCCCGAAACCCCTCAGTATCCTTCCGCCCAGTCCCGTCTTTTCCCTGACTATGCCTATGAGCAGATGCTCGGGACCTACGAACTGGTGGTGTAGTATCCTCGCCTCCTCCACGGCAAACTCTATAACCCTCTTGGCATCAGGTGCAAAGAGGATCTCTCCCGTATGGGATCCCCTGTTTATCTGTCCCATTATTGCCTTTCTTACCTTGTCGGGCGTAAGCCCGAACCTTGAAAGAACGAGGGTAGGTATGTCCTCCTCTTTTATGAGAGCCAAGAGTATATGTTCGCTGCCGAGATAACTGTGACCCAGATCAAGAGCCTCTTCCCGTGCCTGCAATATAACCTGCCTTGCTCTTTCTGTAAATTTCTCAAACATGCCTTTACCTCACTTGAGTTTATAAGATAACAATACACAGTTCCAGAGACAATACCATGGTGAGAATCATTCAAGGGAAAAGGACTTTACCGTATCCACCAAGAGCTTGACTTTACGAAAGTCCATATCCGGCGCTATCCCGTGCCCGAGGTTGAATATGTATCCCGTCCTTCGGGGAATGGTTCTGAGAAGTTGAAGAACTTTCTCCTTCAGAACATCCTCCCGAGCGTAAAGAACTGTTGGTTCAAGGTTGCCTTGAAAGACCTTATCGCTTTTTAGCATCTCCGAAGAGAGGTCCACGGTCCAGTCAACGGAAAGGACATCCACCTTCAGATCCTCCGCTAAGTCCATGAAGGCGGAAGAGTTCCTGAAGAAATATATAAGGGGCTTATCGTGTTTACTGCTAAGCTTATCAAACAGCTCCTCTACATAGGGGAGCACGTAGATTTCATAATCGCTTCTGCTAAGTGCCGAGGTCCAGCTGTCAAAAACCTGAAATAGATCCGCTCCTGCAGAAAGCTGCCTATCCGCATAGGAGATAAGAGTTTCCGTAAGAAGAGTCATGAGCCTGTGAAAGTCGTACTCCTTCTCCCACATGAAGGTTTTTGTCTTTCTGAAGTCTCTGCTTGACCCACCCTCTATCATGTAGCTTAAGAGCGTGAATGGTGCCCCGCAAAAGCCTATGACTGGAACATCCGGAAGCTCTCTCTTTAACCTCGTTATTATTTCGTATACGTAGGCGTTTGCTTGGGGGTCGTAACCCTTAAGCTTTCCTATGTCTCTGTGCCAAGAGAGTTTGGGTCCCTCATTTTCCACAAACTCAACCTTTACCCCCAAAGGCTCAAGGGGAACGAGGATATCGGAAAAGATGATAATGGCGTCCACGCCCAAAAGCTTTATGGGCAACTTGGATATCTCCACTGCAAGGTCTACGTTTTTGCATAGGCTGAGGAAATCTCTTTCTTGGTTTCTGAAATGAAGATACTCCTTCATATACCTGCCCGCTTGACGCATCAACCAAACGGGAAAACGCTCCACGGGTTCTTTCCTTATAGCCCTCAGAAGTAAGCTGTCCATGGGATAATTATGAAGCGTATTTGCAAAAAAGGAAAGGGATCCAAAAACTTTATACCTCTACGCCGAATACCTGTTTCAACTGTGTGTTATCAAAGGTTTGAGCGTATACGAGTAAGCTTTCTAAGTCCTCTAAGTCCGAAGTACCGAGGAACTTCCTAACGAGTCGTTTAGCCTTTTCTATATTTACTTCTCCGCTCTTAATTAGATAGGCTACATCCAACATATCCTTGGGTCTTCCAGCGTAGAGTTTGGATACCAAGAGATACTCGGGAGGTAAGATCTTAAATCGGGTGCCTTTGAAGACCACGATATTTGCTTTTTCTATCCCTTCCACATCCCACGGTTTCTTAGCTACTCCCACGTCTATCCCTTGACCTGCACGCTCAAATACATACCACTTAGAGTCCATAAAAAGGTTTTCCCTCCTTAAGAGAAAGCCTTTGTTCTTTAAAGCCTCTAACATCTTTACTGTGCTGTCTGGATTTATCTTCACATCAAAGTCATCGGGACTTACAGGGCGTGCACCTTTGTAGTAGAAGGAAACCGCAAAACCACCTACTATTGCGTAGGGAAACTCCTCAAGGGTTTTAAGAGCTAATACTATGGTCTCCCTTTTATCCTCCCCAGCTACGTAGCTTTTAAGGATTTTCTCTATGATTTCCTGAGGGCTTACGCTCACGACTCCTATACCAATGATACTTGATGTTCTGCAATTCAGGTAAAATATTCCCCCGTAATATTGGAGGAGGTGCGCCGATGCATCCACCGTTATCGCTGATATTCTTCTTTCTGACGGCGGGAACTTCCATAGGATCTTTCATATTCATGTATTTCATTGAATTCCTACTGCTCTTCGGCAAAGGGCAGGGACTTCCGAAGGAGGTCATCCTCAAGCTCGGCTTGCTTCAGCTTGTGCTAATAGGTGCGGGAGCCATAGGAGCTTCCTTTCACTTGGGACACAAACTCAGGGCTTGGAAAGCTGTAAGGCGCTTTAGAACCTCTTGGCTTTCAAGGGAAGCAGTCTTTAGCGGAGCTTACGGGTTTACCCTTCTTATATATCTTGTTCTCAAATACTTTGAGGTTAATCCCTTTTTTGAACACTTCTTCGGCATCACCACCTTCATCCTCGGGGTGCTGAGCGGATTTTCCACCGCTATGATCTACGCTTCCAACAGGTTTGTCCTTGAGTGGAACACCTCCATTACGGTTATCTATTACCTCCTTATGTATTTGATGCTCGGCTCCACACTTATGGCTTACTTTTCATACCTCTACAAACTTCCCTATTTGGGAACCTTTATATTCCTCTCGTTCTTGTTCCTGTCTTTGGGCTTCGGTTTCAGGCTCGCCTTCAACATAAGGCAGTTCTATCTCAAGCGCCCCACCCTTAACGAAGCTCTCAACCTTCCCCACAACAGACCCATAAGGGTACTGGATAAAGGCTCTACCACTGACAACTACTGCACCGAAGAGTTTTACTACAAAAAAGGTAAGGAGACCCTCTCCACCGTTATACCCGTAGCTTACCTTTTGACTTTCGTAGTCCCTCTCTTCCTTACCCTATATGCTTGGATCACAGGAACCGCCAACGAGTGGATATTGGGACTTAACTACCTCTTTGTGCTGGTGGGTAGTGCCCTTGAAAGGTGGGCTTTCTTTGTAGAGGGCAACCACGTCCAAAACCTCTTCTATGGACTTTACCCCGAACAGGGTTATAAGCTCAGAAAAGGTTTCATGGAGAGGAAGGAGACAAGGATATCCCTTTACGGATAACCGAAGCGCTGACCAACACGGAGCTGTTTTTTCAAGTTTAAAACAGGACTATGAAAAATAAAAAATCTCTTCTTATTGAGGGACTGGTTAAGGAATTCCACAGGGGAAAGGATCTTGCTAAAGCTCTGGTGGACAGAGGTCTTGTTGGCGGTGACTTTGATAAGAAGGTTAAAGAAATCGTAAGGGTAAGAAAAGAGCTTCTGGAAAGACTTAAATGAGATACCTGAGTGTTGCTGAAGCGCTAAATGTTTGGGCTAACATCTTCGGGGAAGAGGCTATCCCGGGAGTGAGGGATTTTGGTCTCCTTGAAGCCGCTGTGGAAAAACCCAGAACCTCTTTCGGCGGAGAGGAAATTTACAGAGATACTGTGGAAAAGGGTGAAGAAGTATACTTAAAGTTATGCTAAGCCTGTGTATTGCCCAGATAAATCCCGTGGTAGGGGATGTTGAGGGAAATCTTAAGAAAATCAAGGAGATATGTGAGGAGAACCACCGCAAGGTTCATTTAGTGGTATTTCCTGAGCTTAGCTTGAG
>WFYH01000034.1 GCA_015490215.1 Aquificaceae bacterium | reverse complement strand
CCTCAGGTGAGGTAAGGCTCATACACGAGAGGTGCATGGCTACCATAGGAAAGGTAGGTCTTGCGGAGCATGAGCTTGTCAAACTCGGAAAAGCGGGAAGGGCAAGGTGGCTCGGCTGGAGACCCCACACGAGGGGA
Organism: Aquificaceae bacterium; assembly: GCA_015490215.1. Lineage (GTDB taxonomy): Bacteria > Aquificota > Aquificia > Aquificales > Aquificaceae > Hydrogenivirga. Next base: position 4,841 of record WFYH01000034.1, on the reverse strand, counting down.
ACCGCAATGAACCCGGTAGACCACCCCCACGGAGGTGGTGAAGGAAAGACCAAAGGAAAACACCCTGAATCCCCTTGGGGCTGGAAGACAAAGGGTTACAAGACAAGAAGGGGTAAGAAGTATTCCGACAAGTTTATCATCACACGCAGAGACGGGAGGCCACTCTGATGGGGTATAAAGGAGCTTGGAACAAGAGGAACAGGCTTATTGAGGATCTTGATACCTTTTACAAGCTTTACAAGAAGATCCACAGACTCCACAAGAAGGTAAGGGAAGCCCAAAAGAGGGGCGATCCCGAGCTGATAGAGAGGAGGATAAAGAAATACGAAGAGGTATACGAGGAGTTTCGCAAGCTCGTAGACAAGAAGGCGTGGGTTGATCCCAAGCTGTGGAAGAGGATCCGCAAGATGAACGAAACGGGTGACAGAAAGGTGGTAAAGACCTACTCCAGATCAACCACCATAATACCTGAGTTCGTAGGTCACACGATAGCGGTTCACAACGGAAAAACCTTCGTTCCCGTTTACATAACCCAAGACATGGTAGGGCACAAGCTCGGGGAGTTTGCCCCCACCAGAACCTTTAAGGGGCACCCCGACAAAAGCGCCAAAGTTGTCAAGAAGAAGTGAGGTAAGGAAAGATGGGACAGCTTAGCATAAAGGATAAGTCTCAGAGGGAAGGCTACAGGGAAGGAGAGGCGATAGCTATACTCAGATACGCTCGCATATCACCCCTCAAAGCCCGATTGGTCCTGAGGCAGATACACGGAAAAGACGTAGGAGAAGCCCTTTACCTCCTCAGGGTCCTGCCCAAAAAAGCAGCGCGTATAGCGGAGAACGTTCTAAAGAGCGCTATAGCAAACGCCGAGCAAAAGGGACTTGATCTTGATAGACTCTATATAAAGAAGGCTGTAGCCGACAGGGGACCTATGCTCAAGAAGTGGATTCCGAGAGCGCACGGAAGGGCTACGATGGTAAGGAAGAGGCTTTCCCACATTACCATAGTGGTGGCGGAAAAACCGCAGGAAGAGGAGGACCAATAGATGGGTCAGAAGACGCACCCCATAGGCTTTAGGCTCGGAGTTACCAAGAGTTGGGACTCCAAGTGGTATGCCCCCAAAAGGGAATACGCCAAGATCCTGCATGAGGATCTAAAGATAAAGGAATACATAAAGAACAGATACAAGGCGGCGAGCATATCCAAGATAGAGATAGAGAGAATCGTTGACAAGCTCAAGATACGAATCCACTCTGCCAAGCCGGCGATAGTCATAGGTCGTAAAGGTCAGGAAGTTGAGCTCCTCAAGAAAACCATAGAAAAGATGGTCCCCGGCAAGGAGGTAACCATAAACGTCACCGAAGTAAGGATCCCCGAACTTGACGCTCAGCTGGTGGCTGAGGATATAGCCCTTCAGATAGAGAGGAGGGTATCCCACAGGAGGGCGATGAAGAGGGCTATAGACAACGCCCTAAAAGCTGGTGCGAAGGGTGTTAAAGTTCAGGTAAAGGGTAGGATCGGCGGTGCGGAACTTGCCCGCAAAGAGTGGTTCCTCGTAGGTAGGATGCCCCTCCAGACCTTGAGGGCTGACATAGACTACGGCTTTGCTACCGCTTACACCAAATACGGTATACTCAGCGTCAAGGTTTGGATATACAAGGGTGATATCCTTAAGGGAGGCAAGGAAGAGATACTCAAGAAGATAGAGGAGGACCTTGCCAAGGCTTCTCAGGAGGTAGAGGAAAATGTTCCTTCAGCCTAAAAAGACCAAGTTCAGGAAGCAACAGAGGGGTTCCCTCAAGGGTAAGTCTTTTAGAGGGAACAAGCTTGCCTTCGGTGAATACGGAATACAAGCTTTGGACAGAGCTTGGATAACCCAGCGACAAATAGAGGCGGTAAGGGTAGCCCTCGTTAGATCCCTCAGGAAAGGTGCCAAAGTCTGGATAAGGATATTCCCCGACAAACCCTATACCAAAAAACCCAACGAGGTTAGGATGGGCGGCGGAAAGGGAGATCCAGAGGGTTTTGTGGCGGTAGTAAAGCCCGGCCGTATAATGTTTGAGTTTTCGGGTGTTCCGGAGGATGTTGCCGAGGAAGCCTTCAGGCTTGCCTCTTCAAAGCTACCCATAAAGACGAGGCTCGTTAAAGCCGGAGGTTTCACCCTATGAAGGCGAATGAGTTGAGAAAGCTAACCGTAGAGGAGCTTAGAAAGAAAGTTGACGAGATGAAGATGAAGCTCCTTAAACTTCGCTTCAAGCAGAAGGTCGCCGGTCTCGACAACCCCATGGAGATAAGGAACCTCAGAAGGGACATAGCCAGAGCTTTGACCATAATAAGGGAAAAAGAGCTCAGGGGTGAGAAGTGATGGCACAGAAGAAGTGGCACGAAAAGAGAAAGCACTTGGTAGGCATTGTGGTTTCCGATAGGATGGATAAAACCGTTGTGGTCAGGGTAGACCGCAAAGTCCCCCACCCCCTCTACGGCAAACACATCATAAAGTCTAAAAAGTATCACGCCCACGATGAAAAGAACGAGTGCAGGGTGGGAGACATAGTTGAGATAAGAGAGACAAGACCTCTTTCCAAAACCAAAAGGTGGGTGGTGGTCAAGATAATCCAGAGGGCAAGGAGACCGGAAGAGGGGGTTCAAGCTCAAGAATCTTAAAGGGCTTCTCTCACAACGGATCCTACTTCTTCGCCTAAGACGGCAGATTTTAAGTTACCCGGCTTTTTTACGTTAAAGACCACTATAGGTATTCTGTTCTCCCTGCACATGGTCAAGGCAGTGTGATCCATAACCCTGATCCCTTTGTTTATCACCTCAAGGTAGGTCAGCTCCCTTATGAGAACCGCATCGGGATGCTTTTCAGGATCCCTGTCGTATATGCCTCCTACCTTGGTAGCCTTCATAAGAACCTCAGCCCCTATCTCCGCTGCCCTGAGGGCTGCGGCGGTATCGGTTGAGAAAAAGGGGTTCCCCGTCCCGCCTGCAAAGATAACTATCCTTCCCTTTTCAAGGTGCCTTACCGCCCTCCTTCTTATGTAGGGTTCCGAGACTTGACGCATCTCTATGGCGGATAGAACCCTTGTGGGTATGCCCGCATGCCTCTCTATGGCGGACTGAAGGGCAAGGGCGTTTATAACCGTTGCAAGCATACCCATATAGTCTGCTGTGGCTCTGTCTATGCCTATGTGCTCTCCTTCAAAACCCCTGAATATGTTACCTCCCCCTATCACCACCGCTATTTGGACGCCGAGATCGTAAACCTCTTTTATCTCCTTTGAAACGTATTCAAGAAAGCCGGGGTCTATACCATAACCTCTCTCTCCAGCGAAGGCTTCTCCCGATAACTTGAGGAGTATCTTGCCGTATTTGGGTTTTCCCATTACAGACCGCCCAGCTCAAACCTACAGAAGCGAACTATTTCCACCCCTTGCCCGCTTTCCTTTATGTATTTGCCGACGGTCTTTTTGTCATCCTTTATGAAGGGCTGCTCCAAAAGAACCTTTTCCTGATAGAACTTCCTGAGTTTGCCTTGGACTATCTTGTCTATTATGTGCTCGGGCTTGCCTTCCTGTTTTGCTTGCTCCGCTAGAATCTTTTTCTCCCTTTCTATAACCTCTTGGGGAACGGTGTCCACGCTGACAAACTCGGGTCTCATAGCGGCTATCTGCATAGCTACATCCTGAACTACCCTGAGAACCTGATCGTTTACCTCGGGAGCTTTAAACTCCAAAAGAACCCCTATCCTACCTCCGCCGTGGACGTAGGAATGAAGGAGACCCTGCGCATCGTATCTGCAGTATCTTGAAAGCCTTATGTTTTCCCCTATCTTCGCTATCGCTTCCTTTATAAGCTCTTCAACCGTTTTGGAGTTGTCTTTTACAAACTTCTGGGAGAGGATATCCGTTCCCTCACCTTCTTTGTCCGCATTTTCATCAACGCTGAGGATATGATCAAGTATGTCTTCTGCTAACTTCTTAAACTCTTCGTTTCTGGCAACAAAGTCCGTCTCACAGTTAAGCTCAATAACCGCTCCCTTTTTTCTGTCATCGGATACTGCTACCGCAATTATGCCTTCTTTGGTTTCTCTGCTTGCCTTTTTCTCCGCCTTGGCAAGCCCCTTTACCCTGAGAATTTCTTTCGCCTTCTCTATATCACCGCCCGCCTCCTCAAGGGCTTTTTTACAATCAAGCATTCCCGCACCGGTCATCTCCCTAAGCTTTTTTACATCAGCCATACTTACGCCCATTTTCTACCTCCGCTTTACCAAAGGGGTTTTTAAGGTTTCTGCACCTGATAGCCTATCTGATTATAACCCAACCACAACCTCTTTGCTCGGTGATGTGCTATACTATTTCCTAAGTTTTAGCGGGACGCAAGAGCCCGTCGGCTCCTTGGCAACTGAACAGGGTTGTAGGGGTGTTAGGCGCATCAAGTTCCTAATCTGCCGTGTGGAGTTAAAAGTTCACGTTTGGTTATTCTGAACATTGTATTATTACTCTCATTCTCGCTCCTGCTCTTTCAAGTAGGTCACTACTACAAGAGAAAATCCATTGTAATTATAGGCATAAATTATTCACACCATGCTTTCCAAGCTGGATTATCCCACGCATCCTTTGCAGGGCTGTCCCAAGCATCTTTGGCAGGACTATCCCACGCATCCTTCGCTACATGATAACAGAATTCCTTCTTTGCCTTTTCATCCTTTTTGACTAGAGGTAGAGTAACATTTTCTATTATGTAATTTCTTAGATTTTCATCTAAAGTTTTTCTATATTTTTCTGCATCTTTGAATAGATCTTGAGAGAATTTCTGAGGTTTAATTTCCACTATATATTGAT
>WFYH01000033.1 GCA_015490215.1 Aquificaceae bacterium | reverse complement strand
TCTTTAAACAATTTGTAAACAACGCTAAAGTCAAAGCTTCCAAGACCTTTCTTCCTTGCAAGCCCATAGGTTTCTTTCACCGCAGAGGTGGTAAAGGAGAAAAGCCCCAGCTCCTTTATAAGGTCCTGAGCGTAGTGAAGGTCTTTGTAGATGAGATCAACCGAAAAGTGGACGGAAAAGTCCTCTTCAAGGAGCTTCTTTCTCTTCACGTCAAGGATGTAAGATTTTCCAGCTCCCTTATCTAAGATCTCTATGATCTCTTCCTTTCCGATGCCAGCCCTTTCCGCTATGGCTATAGCTTCCGCAAGTATGTCCATAATACCACCCAAGACTATGTTGTTTATGAGCTTTACCTTTGAAGCTTTTCCTGCTTCTCCGACGAAGAAGATGTTTTTGCAGAACTTTTCAAATAGCGGTTTGTTCTCTTCAAACTTCTCTTTGTCTCCACCCACAACTATGGTAAGCTCCCCCTTCTGGGCAGGTATCACGCTACCCAATACCGGCGCATCTAAGTAAAAGACTTTTCTTTTCTTGAGTTCCTCGTAGGCTAAGCGGGCGTAACCGTAGTGGTTCGTGGTCATGTCTATTACGGTCTTTCCTTCTATCGGACCTTCTGTCAGTCCCCTTTTCCCAAAGATAACCTGCTCCGAGGCTTGGGAGTCAAAGACGATTACAAATACCCTGTCCACCTGAGCTATCAGGTCTGCCGGTGAGTCCGCAACGGGAACGCCTAAGTCAAGGGCTTTCTCTTTGGTTCTGTTCCAGACAACAAGGTCCACACCCTGATCCAACAACCTCTTAGCTATAGCCTTACCCAGACTGCCGAGACCTATAAAGCCTACCCTCATAAGGATCTATGTTAGCTTATACTGATATAAAATCCAAACTTTCGGAGGTAGAAGATGGCGAAGATATACTACGATCAGGATGCCTCCTTGGAACCCCTTAAAGGAAAGAAGGTAGCCATTCTGGGATACGGATCTCAGGGGCACGCCCACGCCCTCAACCTCAGGGACAGCGGTATAGAGGTAATAGTTGGGCTTCACAAGGGAAGCAGGTCAAGGGAGAAGGCTCAGAAGGACGGCTTTGAGGTTATGACCCCCTCGGAAGCCTCCAAACAAGCGGATATCATCATGTTCCTCGTTCCCGATACGGTCCAGCCGGATCTATACAAGGAGTGCGTAGAGCCTAATCTTGACGGCTCCAAGACTTTGGCTTTTGCTCACGGTTTTAACATACACTTTAACCAGATAGTTCCGCCCAAAGAGGTGGACGTTTTCATGGTCGCCCCCAAGGGACCGGGGCACCTCGTCAGATGGATGTATGAAGAGGGCAAAGGGGTTCCCGCTTTGGTGGCAGTTTATCAGGACGCCTCGGGGACCTGTTTGGACAAGGCGCTCGCCTACGCCAAGGGGATAGGCGCCACAAGGGCAGGGGTGATAGAGACCACCTTTAAGGAGGAAACAGAGACGGACCTTTTCGGTGAGCAGATGGTCCTGTGCGGAGGTGTTACCGCCCTGATAAAGGCGGGTTTTGAAACCCTCGTAGAGGCGGGATATCAGCCCGAGGTTGCATACTTTGAGTGCCTGCACGAACTTAAACTTATTGTGGATCTCATCTACCAATACGGGATCTCGGGAATGAGATACTCCATATCCGACACCGCCAAATACGGGGACGTGACCCGTGGAGACAGGATATACGAGCTTGTAAAACCCCTTATGAAGGAGGTTCTTAAGGAGATACAAAGAGGGGAGTTTGCAAGGGAGTGGGTCCTTGAGAACAAGGCGGGAAGACCAGTATACAACGCCCTCCTTGAAAGGGACAGAAACCACCTCATAGAGAAGGTAGGAGCGGAACTGAGGAAGATGATGCCTTGGATAACCGGAAAGGAGCTTAAATGAACCTTACAAGCAAAAGGGAGCACCTGAAGAAACTTTACCTTCCCCTCGGGGTGGCGGTCGCCCGAATGGGAATTCACCCCAATCTGCTTACCCTCCTTTCCCTGTTTTTGGGGACCGCTTCCGCTTACTTCTTCTATCACCATAAGGTTCTTACTGCGGTGGGTCTCCTTATTCTTTCGGGTCTCTTTGATCTCCTTGACGGTGTGGTGGCAAGGGAGACGGACAGAGCTTCTAAGTTCGGAGCTGTTTTTGACTGGATAGCGGATAAGTGGGTGGACGGCTTCGTCTTGGGAGCCGTAGGGATGGCTTACGCCTCCCCCTTTGTGGCGGTTACCGCAGTTACCGTTTCCATGCTCCACTCCTTTATAAAGCCCGTAGCCTATGCGGAGATAGGTTATTCAGAAAGGATCAAAGGAAAAATCCTTGACCCCCTTGAAGGGGTAGGGTTTTTCGGAAGACCGGAGACCCACCTGACCCTCATAGCCTTCGCTCTGTTGGAGCGAGCCCACTTTCCGCTGGGGCTTAACTTCGGGATAAAGCTTATAGCCTTCCTTACCCTTGTCTCTCTCCTTGCGAGGGTTATATACCTCTACAAGCACTACGGAAAGGAGTATGAGTGATGGAAAAGAGACCCTACATAATCATCGTCTCCGAGGTGAGCGTTGACGGAAAGCTCACCCTCTACAGGGGAGCATCTTCCAAGGAGCTTATGAGCCTTATGGACGAGGAAGCCTATAGGTATCTTCACGAGATAAGGGCTAAGGTGGACGGGATAATGGTAGGCTGTGAGACGGTCAGGACCGACAACCCGAGCCTTACCGTCAGATACGTAAAGGGCAAAAATCCCGTAAGGATAATACCCTGCTCAACCGCCAATGTCCCCTTAGACTCAAACGTTCTGAACACAGAAGAAGCTCCTACCATTATAGCCACAACCCAGAGGGCACCCAAAGAGAGGATTGAGAAGATAAAGGAAAAGGGTGCTCAGGTGATAGTGGCAGGCGACGAACTCGTGGACTTTGATGTGCTCCTTCCCAAGCTCT
>WFYH01000032.1 GCA_015490215.1 Aquificaceae bacterium | reverse complement strand
TGGGAAAACGAGCATAAGGGTTATAATTTATTAATTGCAACTATGCAAGAAGAAACCTTCGGAGGAGGAAGATGACCCTTTACGGAATAAACGAAGAGAATTTGCGTCTTAGAAGAGAATTTATGGGTTTTACCCATCAGGATATCGCCGTGCTGGCTCAGCTCTATGACTGGGCTAAAAGATACGGTCCTCAGATAGTAAAGGAGTTTTACGATGTCCAATTTACCTTCCCTGAGACGAGAGCCTTTATGGAAAAGGTAGCCAAGAGCAAAGGTATATCCCTTGAGGCTTTGAGGTCTCAGGTGGAAAGGACCCAGCTCCAGTATTTCTTAGATATATTTGAGGAAGCCCGCTCGGGAAGGAACTTCGGTGTCCCATACTTTGAAAGGAGGCTCAGGATAGGTTCGGTTCACAACAGGTTGAACCTCCCTATGAAGTGGTATATAGGTTCCTACGGTCTATATGTTAGCCTCGTGATCAAGTATCTAAAGCAGGCTTACAAGTTCAAGCCGGGTTTTCGGGAGAGAGCTATAGAAGCTATCACCAAGGTTTTTATGTATGACATGCAGAGCGTTTTTGATGCTTTCTTCTTTGACTACCTCAAAGACGTTGACGTAGATATCAGCTCCATAAAGATAGAAGATCCTACCAAGGATCTCTCTGACTTCTACGAGGATCTTAAGAAGCTCGTTGAAAAGAAAATAGAAGAAAGGGCGAAGAGGGTTGAAAAGGTAATTCACGATCTTTCTGAAGTCCTCAAGAAGATAAGCTCGGGTGACCTCACAGTCAGAGCGATAGTGGAAGAGAACGAATACAAGGAGCTTTACCTTACCCTCAACTCCGCTATAGAAAACCTCAAAGAGCTTCTTGACAAGACCTACTCCACCTCTGGAACCATAGTGGACAAGGCTATAAGCCTGATGGACATCTCTTACGGAATGGAAGCTTCGGTGGCTAAGCTCTACGAGAGTATAAACACCATATCCACTTCCGCCGAAGAGTTTTCCATGATCGTCAAACAGAATGCGGAAAACATAGTCGGGGCAAAAACGATAGTGGAAGCTATGTATTCAAAGTTTACAGAGAGCTTGCAGACCTTAGAAGAGCTTATAAGCGGTATGAAAGACATCTACAATTCCGTCCAACAGTATTCGGAGGTCATAAAGGAACTCAGCACTTCGGTAAATAGAATTGGAGAGATAACTGGAACCATAAACTCCATAGCGGAGCAAACGAGCCTCCTTTCTCTGAATGCCGCCATAGAAGCAGCAAGGGCGGGAGAGGCAGGAAGGGGCTTTGCGGTAGTTGCCGATGAGGTGAGAAAGCTTGCGGAAAGGACTTCCGAGTCTGCCAAGGACATAATAGAGATCATAGAGGGGATAGGAAAGTCCACCGACAAGGCGGTTAACCTCATATCCCGTATACTTGAGGCGGTGGAAAAGGGAATGGAAGTTTCCGACAGGGCGAGCCACGATATCAGCGAGCTTTCCGAAAGGATCAAGGAAGTAGAAGAAAGGATAACAGCCCTTACCACAGCGGGTGAGGAGGAAGCCCAAACCGCCAACCAGCTCACTGAGTCGGTTATGGAGGTAAGCAGGCTCGCGGATGACAACAAGAAGAGGGCGGAGGAACTCAAGAGGATAGCGGGCGAGACGATGAACACCCTCATGACCCTGCTTGAGGACATACAGAAGTTCAAATTGGACGTCTTTAGTATAGAAAAGGCAAAGATAGCCCACAACATGTGGAAGCTAAAACTCCTCAAGTTCGTTGAGGGCGAACAGGATATGGATCCCTCCGAGCTTGTGGATCACACCCAGTGCTATCTCGGCAAATGGTATTACTCTGTGGGCAAGGAGTCCTGCGGACACCTTCAGACCTTCAAGGACATAGAGCCTCCGCACATTGAACTTCACAAGCTTGCAAGGGAGATATACGAGCTTAAGAAGGCGGGCAAAGTAGACGAGGCGAAAGCCAAGCTGATAAGGGTTAAAGAGGTTGCCCAAGATATAGTTGCAAACCTTGACAAACTCAAGAAAGAGTGCCAAGCTAAGGAGTAAGGGAGGTTTGTCATGAACGAGTGCGCCAAATACATAGAGGAGCTTTCAAGGCTCACAGAAAATCTCATGAAGATAGCCAAGCAGTCAAATTTGCTTGCGCTCAACGCAGCCATAGAAGCAGCCCGTGTGGGAGAGTCCGGTAAGGGCTTTGCGGTGGTAGCCTCCGAATTCAGGAAGCTTGCGGACAACACCTCCAAGCTTTCTAAAGAGATAAAGTCCATAGTGGATAAGATCTCCGAGTCTATAAGTGCGGAGGCTGAAAATGAAGCCTGAAAAGACCTATGGAATGCCTGAAATCCTTGAGACGGGTAAGAACGAGTTAGAGATCGTGGACTTTAGACTTTACGAGGATACCGCTCAGGGGGTATACGAGTGGATATTCGGGGTGAACGTTGCCAAAGTTAGGGAAGTCCTCAGGATGCCATCCATTACCAAGGTTCCCAACATGCCTCCCGAAGTGGAGGGTATGGCGGAGATAAGGGGGAAGCTCATTCCCGTAGTCAGCCTCGCCCGCTGGATGGGGATAAACGAACCCCCCGAGAGGAAGAAGTTTCTGCTACACCTTGAGTTTCTCAGGGAAAACGTTGGCGTAATAGTCCACGATGCCAAGAGGATAAGGAGGATCTCTTGGAGCGATATAAAAAAGGCACCCGACACACTTAACCAGAAAATGGGAGGAAGAATTACGGGAGTTGTGGACACCGAGGACGGACTTCTCATAATCCTTGACTTTGAAGGCATCCTCCACGACATAGGTCTGCTGAAGGTATTCCACGAAGCGGAAGCTAAGGAAAGGGCTAAGGAAGTTAAAGAAAGCTTTACCATACTCGTGGCGGAGGACTCGCCTACCGCTCGTAAGATAGTCAGAGATATCCTTGAAGCAGCAGGTCACAAGGTTATAGAAGCTGAGGATGGTCTTGAAGCTTGGAACCTCCTCAACTCTTACCTTGAAAGGGCAAAGAGGGAGAACAAACCTATAACCGAATACATACAGCTCGTTCTCACCGACATAGAGATGCCCAACATGGACGGGCTTACCCTCACCAGAAAGATAAAAGAGACCGTAGGTTTGATGGGTCTTCCGGTGATTGTGAATACCACCCTCAGTGACGAGTCTAACAGGCAAAGAGCCTTCAGGGTGAATGCGGATGCCTTCATAGTCAAGTTTGACGCCAAAGAACTCCTTGAGCTTGTTAACAGACTTGCTAAGAGGGGTGAGTAGGTATGCTCAGCGATGAAATGAGAGAAATATTTAACGAGTTTGTTGTAGAGGCGGAGGAAAACCTCCAGCAGGTAGAAGAGAACCTTCTTGAACTTGAAAAGGATCCCACCAACGAAGAACTCCTGAACGCTACTTTCAGGGCTATGCACACCCTCAAGGGAGGAGCGGGGTTTCTGGGACTGACTGCCATAGTTGAAGTTGCCCATGCCGCCGAGGACGTTTTGGGGAAGCTAAGAAGCGGGGAGCTTCAACTTACACCCGAGATAAACGATGCCATTCTTGAGGCGGTGGACTTTATAAGATCCGCCCTGCCCAGATACGAGGCGGGGGAAGAGGTGGAGGTTCCCGAGGACCTCGTTCAAAAGCTCAGAAGTATAGGAAGCGAAGCCCAGCCTACTCAGAAGGAAGAAAAAACCATAGAAGAACTTTTGGACAAATACGGCTTTTCCCACCTTAAAGGCAAACCTATTGAGGAAATCCTTGAGGAGCTTATACTCCTGCCCCCCGATGAGAGACCCGCAGAGCTGATAGAGGAACTGGACAAGCTCGTGGGAACCGGAGAGGCAAAACCGCCTTCCGAAGAAAAAGAAAAGGAAGCGGACCAGAAAATGATAGAGGCGGTAGAAAAGCCCGCCGAAGAACCCAGAGAGGAACCGCCTAAAGAGGAGATAAAGGAGGAAGTAAAAGAGGAAAAGAAAGAAGAGAAGAAGGAACCAAAGAAAGAACAGCCCAAACCCAAGAAGGAACCTGCAAAGTCCGAAGGAGAGAAGGTTGTAAGGCTTGACGTTAAGAAGATAGAAGACCTTATGAACCTCGTAGGTGAGCTTGTCCTAGAAAGGAACAGGCTCCTGAGGGTTTTCCAGAGGGTCAGGGAAGAGACTTACTCAAAGACGATGGACGAGTTAGAGACGGTTCTTTCTTCCCTTGACAGGATAGTGGGAGATCTCCAGCTGGCGGTTATGAAGACGCGTATGCAACCGGTAAAGAGGCTCTTCCAGAAGTTTCCGAGGGTGGTAAGGGACCTTGCGCGTATGCTCGGCAAGGAGGTTGAACTTATCCTCGAAGGCGAAGATGCGGAGATGGACAAAACGGTCCTTGAGAAGTTAGAAGAACCTCTGATACACCTTATAAGGAACGCCGTAGATCACGGGATAGAACCTCCAGATGAGAGGGAGAGGCTCGGAAAGCCGAGGAAGGGTATAGTCAAGCTGAGCGCTTATTACCACGGTGACAGGATCTACATAGAGGTTTACGACGACGGGCGTGGTATAGACGTTGAAAAGGTCAAAAAGAAAGCCCTTGAGAAGGGTCTTATAACCCCGGACAGGGCTGAGAAGATGACCGAAAAGGACGTTTTGTTCCTTATCTTCCACCCGGGATTTTCCACGGCGGAGGGTGTCTCACAAGTTTCAGGGCGTGGAGTTGGTATGGACGTTGTCATGAACACGGTAACCGCCTTTAGGGGAATGATAGACATAGAAACGGAGAAAGGAAAGGGGACGAGGATAGTTCTCTCCTTCCCGCTTACGGTAGGTATCATCAGATCCCTCCTTGTGTCCGTCAACGGCAGATACTTCGCAATACCCATATACTCGGTTCTTGAGATAATTCAGGGTGAGGACGCCCAAATAACCACAGTTTCGGGTAAGGAAGTTCTAATCCTGAGAGAGCTTACCATACCCCTTATAAACCTCGGTGAAGCCCTTGAGATGGGCGGAGGGAAGGTGGGATACGTGATAGTCTCTCAGGTGGGAAGCCAGAAGGTCGCCTTTACAGTGGAAGACCTTTTCGGAGATGAAGAGGTGGTCGTAAAGCCCCTCGGCAAGATAGTAGGAGAGGTGCAGGGTATATCGGGTGCCACCATCACCGGAGACGGTAAAGTGGTTCTCATCCTTGATCTTGACGGTATACTAAAGAGGGAGATGAGCAGCTTAGCCCTGTTGTGAGGTAGGAAGAATGTCCGAGATAGTACCCGTAGGAGAGTCTAAACCTGAAAAGGTTTTCACCAACGTTGAGGAGTTCTTGGGGATATCCTTAGAAAAGGAGCTTATAGGCATACCCCTTAAGAAGATCCTCACCATCTCAAAGGTGATAGATATAGTCAAGGTTCCCTACACTCCCTCTTATCTTGTGGGTGTTATAAATCTCAGGGGTGAGATAATTCCCGTTCTGTCGCTTAAACAGCTTCTGAGTCTTATGGAAACTAGGGAACCCACCCGCATAGTGGTCCTTGACTCCAACCACGGAAAGGCAGGTGTCCTTGTAGACAGCATAGTAGGAGTGATCCGCATACCCCAAGACAGGCTTGAACCCAACCCGATGGTAGGACGCTACAGTATGTATGTTAGCAACGTAGCCCAAACCGAATACGGTCTTATGGAGATCCTTGACATAGACAAGCTTATAGACACCCTCGTCAAGAAAGAATAAAGGAGGTAGAAGATGGACCTTAGCAAACTTCCCGCAGGAAAAAACCCTCCAGAGGACATATACGTAGTTGTTGAGATCCCTCAGGGGAGCGGTATAAAGTATGAAGTGGACAAAGAGAGCGGCGCTGTTTTCGTTGACAGGTTCCTCTTTACCGCCATGTATTATCCCTTCAACTACGGTTTTATCCCCCAGACCCTTGCGGACGACGGGGATCCTGTGGACGTTTTGGTAATATCAAGGGAACCCGTTGTGCCCGGATCCGTTATAAGGTGCAGACCCATAGGGCTACTTGAGATGAGGGACGAAGAGGGGATAGACACAAAGCTCATAGCGGTCCCCCACTCAAAGCTTGATCCCTCCTACGATCATATAAAGACGGTGGACGATCTACCTCAGATAATAAAAGATCGCATAAAGCACTTCTTTGAGCACTACAAAGAGCTTGAACCGGGTAAGTGGGTAAAGGTGGAAAACTTCAAGGGTGTTCAGAGCGCCATAGAGGAGATAAAGAAGGGCTTGGAAAACTACAAGTCCAAAGGATGACCCCCGAGGAGATAATAGAGCATGGAAGGAAGATAATTGAGGAAGAGATAGAGGGTCTTGAATCCCTGAAGGAGGGTCTTGACGAGAACTTTGCCAAGGCAGTTGAGCTTCTCCTGTCCTGCAAGGGAAAGGTTATCCTTACGGGTATAGGGAAGTCGGGGCACATAGCTAGAAAAATAGCCTCAACCCTTTCAAGCACAGGAACTCCTGCCCATTTCCTGCACCCTTCCGAAGCCCTCCACGGAGACTTGGGCGTGATAGACAAAGGCGATGTGGTAATAGCAATCTCCAACAGCGGGCA
>WFYH01000031.1 GCA_015490215.1 Aquificaceae bacterium | reverse complement strand
TGCTATTGCAGGTGCACTCAAGGCTACCAGTCCGCCTACCGCAAGAAGGTCCCTTCTGCTAACAGCGGATGACCTCTTGGGCATAGCTCTCCACCTCTGAAACTTTGCACTCGGTCATGAGCTTCTTTGCCTTCCTTGTAGATCTGTAGAGCTTCCTAAGGTCGGGCTTAAAGACGTCAAAGAAGTCCTCATAAAGCTCCTTACCAAGGGTCCCCAAGGCGTAGAGCTTTCCGTTTTCGTAGGAGAGAACTATGGCGGTCAGCGGGAAGGGAGCGGGTCCGTCAATGACCTTACCGCCCTTTGCTGGATCAAAGACCGAAAGGTGGGCACAGCACTGGATAACCCTGTCCCTTTTCACTATGTTTGAAGGGGTTCCCTTCGGGTAGTAGTTTATGAAGGAGTATTCGGGGGTAGGGTAGCTCATCTGGTGGGGACATATGGCACAGAAGGCGACTATGCTCTTTTTGGGTCCCACCCCTCCCTGCCACTTGTAGAGGGTGCCGTCGGAAAGTTTTATCTCAAGGGGTGGGACCTCTTCGTCAAGGTTGATTAAAAGGCAGGGCGTTGCCCTGTAGGGGTAGAAGAAGATATACTGCTTGGAGGGGTCCACCTCCTCCGGCTTTAGGGGGGTGCCGTCTTCTTTAAGAAGAACCGCCTTTTTGTAAGCCTTGTATTGAACCTCCTGAGCAGTTAAAAGGGTTGTAAAAAGGGAAGGGGCGGTGAGGGAGACGGTGGCGATGGCTGAACAGCCCTTTATAAAACACCTTCTATCCATGACGCCCCGCCTTAGCTGAACATGTCTCTGTATAGGGCTTTTGCCCACTCAAAGGTGGAGCGGGCAAGCTGAGAGGATCGGTCGTTTACCACGTTTTTCTTCTTCTTAACTGGAGCCTTCTTTTTCTTGTCCAAACCGTAGATGACGTTTATGACGATGGCTTCTTTGGGATCTCCGTTGACCATGGAGTAACAGGTGTTGGTGGGAGCCTTCACAGCCTCGTAGGGATCCTTACCCTTGAGCAGGGCAACAAGCGCTTTTACTACCATGTTTTTGGTATGGTTGTGCGCCATATCTCCGCTCTTAGGAAAGCCCTTTACAGAGGAAGCATCCCCCGCTACGAAGACACGGGGATCCAACTTTGACCGAAGGGTTAGTTGGTCCACGTCGCACCAACCTGTCTTGGGGTTTACAAGCCCTGCCTTCCAAGCAAGATCGCCGGCTTGATGGGGCGGGTTGAGGTTAGCATCGTCAAACTTAAAGTCTCCAGCAGTCGTTTTTATGACCTTGTTCACGGGATCCACTTCCTTTATCTTGGCATTGGGAACGTATTCCACAAGACCCAAGTAAAGCTCCTCATAAGCCCTCCTGAAGCCAGGACCTTTCGGTTTTATATCCTCCTTAGGGTCAAGGACAATAAGTTTTCCTTTTACTTCGTTTTGTTTGAAAACGTAAGCTATCATAGCTGCCCTCTCGTATGGAGCGGGAGGACACCTGTGGGGGGGCGGGGGAACAACCAAAACGAAGGTACCTTCTTCAAAGTTATCTACTTTTCTCTTTAACGCAACGTGCTCCGCACCCGGTATGAAGGCGGAGGGAAAGTGTGTGGCACAGTAGCGTGCCATCTGTTTATCTCCTTTAAACCAAGCGTCATAGTTATACCTTATACCCGGAGCAAGTATGAGGTAGTCGTAGTCTACGTAACCCTCCGTTGTGTATACCCTTCTTTTGTCCCTGTCTATATCGGTTACGGTTGCGTTTATAAAGGTATAACCGTATTTGGAAGCGGGTGTATGAAAGTCATGCATCAAAAAATCCATCTCCACAAGACCGCCGAGCCAAACGTTGCTGATAGGACAAGACATGAAAATCTTACGTTTCTCTATAAGAACCACATCCACTTTGTCGCCGAGTTCTTTTTTAAGATGCTTTGCGGCTGTCATACCAGCCCAGCCACCGCCGACTATAACCACCCTGTTACCTTTGGAAGGCGGAAGTGCCCTGCTTGGTGTCTTAACCGCACAGGCGGTTGAGGGGATATGAACTGCTCCCAAAACTGCCCCCAATCCTGCCACCTTAAAAAGGTCTCTTCTACTTATACCCATTACTTCAACCCTCCTTTTCAGATTTGTTACCGCTTATAGGGCAAAAAGTATGCCAAAGGGGAAAAATCAAGAATTAACAGGGATTTGAGGAAAACACCCAACCGCATAATGTGTCATTTCTGTCACGAGAAGTGTCGTTTCTGTCATCTACCCTAAGGAAGGCGAAGGTGCTAACTTTTATCTGATGGACTTTTCTATCTTTGACCGCTTTGATGACGAGGTGGTCGTCATAGACAAGAACTACAGGATAGTCTACGCCAACAGAAAATACGCCCAAGATCTCGGATACGAGGACCCTTCGGAGGTGGTGGGAAACTTCTGCTACGTGGTGTCTCACCATCAGAGCCAGCCCTGTGAGGGGGAGTGTCATCCCTGTCCCCTGAAGGAGATAGAAAAGACTGGTAAATCGGTTAACGTCGTCCACACTCACTACACCCACGACAACAAGGACGTTCCCGTTGAGATATGCGCCTTTCCTATAGATGGTGGGGAGAAGATAGTTCAGATAATCAGGAACATAAGGAGCGACAAAGAGAAGTTTTACCTTTTCAGCCTTTCCCAAAAGCTCAGTTCGGTAGGTTTCTTAGCCCTCGGGGTTGCCCACCAGCTCAGCACCCCCTTGAATACGATACTCCTTGCCCTTGAAGAGCTTGAAAGGAAAGTAGGTTCAAGCCCCGAGACCGAACTTATAAGGAACGCCGTTACCACCTGCAAGGACTACGTGGATAAGCTCCTTTTCCTCGTAAAGAGAGGAAGCTCCAAGGACTTCGTGAACCTAAAAAAGGCTGTGGAGGAATCGGTGGAGCTTATAAGGGTTTACGCCCAAGAGAGGGGTGTGGAGATAGAGACCGATCTTGAAGAGGTGGGCTACTTCCTCGGCAGGGAGTCGGACATAAGGCATCTGGTTTTGAACCTTCTTCTGAATGCGGTTCAGGTCTCACCTCAGGGTGAAAGGGTCAAAGTGAGCCTGAAAAAGGAAAAAAAGGGTTGGACCCTTGAAGTCTCCGACAACGGTCCCGGAATAGATCCGGAAGATATGAGCAAAATATTCATACCCTTCTACCAAGGCAAGAATAAGGGTGAAGGTGCAGGACTGGGGCTTGCCATAGTGGACAGCATCGTGAGGGAATACGGAGGTTCAATAGATGTTTTCAGCCAGCCCGGAAAGGGAGCCACCTTCAGGGTTCATATTCCTCTCTCTTAGCTCCTTTAATTTTCTGAAAACCGTTCTGCGGCTGCAGCCGAGGATGCTGGCGATCCTGTTCACATCCCCGAACCTCTCGTAGAGGTATTTAACATACATAAGCTCAAGATCCTTTAGGGTCGGAAGCTCTCCGAAGATCTCGGTAGGTTTCCCCACGAGCGCTTCCCTGTGTGGAAGGCAGATGTAGTTGTCTATATACTCCTCGTGTCCCGAAAGGAGGGAAGCCCTCTCTACCACGTTTCTGAGTTCCCTGATATTTCCGGGCCAATCGTATCTCATCAAAAGCTCAAGCCCCCTCCTTCCTATCTTTTTTCCGAACCTTCTCAAGAAAGCCTCTGCCAATAGGGGGATATCCTCCTTCCTCTCCCTGAGGGGCGGGATCTCTACTTCAAGGGTGTTTATCCTGAAAAGGAGGTCACTGCGGAAGTTCCCCTTCCTTACCATGTCCTTTAAGTTCCTGTTGGTGGCGGCGATTATGCGAACGTTTACCTTTATCTCCCTGAGACCGCCTACCCTTCTGAAGTTCCTCGTTTCAACGAACCTAAGGAGCTTTGCCTGAACGGAAAGGGGCATCTCCCCTATCTCGTCAAGGAAGAGGGTTCCTCCGTCCGCAAGTTCCACAAGCCCCAGTTTGCGGAAGGTAGCCCCCGTGTAGGCACCCTTTTCGTGACCGAAAAGTTCGCTCTCAAAGAG
Source organism: Aquificaceae bacterium (assembly GCA_015490215.1). Classification (GTDB taxonomy): domain Bacteria; phylum Aquificota; class Aquificia; order Aquificales; family Aquificaceae; genus Hydrogenivirga. The sequence continues at coordinate 3,141 of WFYH01000031.1, read as the reverse complement.
GTGCTCCGGAATCGCACTGCAGTCAACGACGATAAATGGATTTTCCCTCCTCGGAGAGAGCTTGTGTATGTAGCGAGCCAAAACCTCCTTACCCGTCCCCGTCTCACCTCTCAGGAGTATGTTCATATCTGTCTTTGCGCTGTTTCTAATTAGCTCCAGAACCTCCCTGAACTTGGGACTCCTGCTTTCAAGAACCACCTCTTGGTCGCTGTCGGAGAGGATGCTCTTTAGGGTTCTGTTCTCCTCTTCAAGCCTCTTTTCCCTGAGGGCTTTTTCTATACTCACAAGCAGTATCTCAAAGCTGAAGGGTTTTTGAATAAAGTCAGTTGCTCCCGCCTTCATAGCTTCTACGGCGGTAGCCACATCCCCGTAGCCCGTTATCACTATAAACTTTGCTCCGTTTCCCCGAGAGCGCTTCAGAAGATCAAGACCGTTCATATCCGAGAGCTTTATATCCAGCAGAACTACGTCGTAGCTGTTCTTTTCCAAAAGTCTTAAGGCTTCCTCCCCGCTGTAGGCTTTGTCAACCCTAAAGCTCTTCTTGCTCAGCTGGCGGGCAAGAAGCTCCGAAAAGTCCTTTTCGTCCTCTACAAGGAGTATCCTTCCCATAGTGTCAATTTTGACACAGGGAGGACGCAGGGGCAACACCTTCGGCTAAAATAGGGTTTGATGGAAAGGTTCGTTCTTGACACGAGTGTTTTTACAAACCCAGACGTTTACACCACCTTCGGGGAAAAGGATCAGATAGGTGCCATAGAAAACTTCATCCACTTGGCGGTCCACTCGGGGGCAGAGTTTTACATGCCCTTTTCCGTTTACGAAGAGATGCTTAAGATGGTGGACCTCGGTCCCTTGGCGCCCGAGTTTGAGATGATAGTCAAAATACGCTCGCCCAGACGCCACAACTTGATGATACCGAGCGAGGTCCTCTACGAACTTATAGAGGAGCTAAGGCACAGAATAAACAAGGGACTAAGGATAGCGGAGGAGCACACCAAGGAAGCGGGTAGGATAACCGAGGAAAACGTCGGTAAGGTTATAAACAGGCTCAGGGAGAAATACAGGGAAGCCCTCAGACAGGGCATTATAGACAGCAGGGAGGATGTGGACGTTCTCCTTTTAGCTTACGAGCTTGACGGCACCGTGGTCACCGCCGACGAAGGCTTGCGCAAGTGGGCGGACAAGGTAGGGATAAAGATTATTGATCCGAGAAATTTCAGGGGTATATTAGAGAGCCTAATCAAACACAAGCCCGCCGCTAAGTAAGTGCCCGAGAAGTCCCGTCATATTCAGAAAGACCTTATCAAAGGTCAAAACCCAATAATCTCCCTCCTTTTTGAGGTCCCTTTCTATCACTTGAATGTTCCTCGTGGTCCTGTTTAAAAGCTCCAGCAAGGCAACCGCATTTTCCTTGTTTTTAAATCTGCAGCGGAAGGATCTATAGACCTTGTGCTCCCTTTTGAACTGCTCTATAGCGTCAAATAGTCCGTCTATGAAAGCCCTACCGAGCTGTTCGTAAAGGTGGGATGTCCTCTCAATACCCTCTTCCTCCATAAATAGGACGAGTCTGAGTATCCTGTTGGTGTAGTATTCGGGAGGGAGTTGGAGCATATTTTTGGCGGTTACCTTTATATCGTTCAGGTTGGCGTAGCTGGTAATGTATTTCGCCCTGCGGTTTTCTGGGCTGTCCTCTTTGAGAACCACCCCTTCCCTGCCCTGCTCGTTAAGTTCAAGGAGGATCTTTTTTAGTTTTTCCACATCCTCTACCGAAAACCTTCCCAGCACCTTTACCGAGGGGAGGTTGTATTTCTCTATAAGCTCCATCTTTTCTTTTTGGGGGAGAAACTTTAGCTCCCCTTTCGGCATAATGTCAAAGACGAAGATCCCTATATCCTTTTCTATGAAAGGCGGATACTCTTCTATGTAAGGGTTTTCGGGACCCGCCACCTCCGCACACAGAACGAGGTCAGGGTTGTCCTCAAAAAACTCCAAAGGTATGAAGTCTTCCAGTCTGTCGGTGGTAAACGGGCAGATGTAGCCTCCCCTTGAAAGGGCTATGACCCTATCTTTGATCTTAAAGATCCTCACATTGTAGCCGTCTACCTTTTCCTCAACCCAAAAGGGAGCTTTAAACTGTTCACGAAGCCCCCTCTCAAGCATAAAGATCCTGCCTATGTGGGGGTAACCCCAAACGACCGTATCCTGAAAGATTACCGTCCCTCTGGGAATGTCCTTGTAGTCATCGGAAAAGCGAAGATACTCAAACCCCAAGAATTCTTCCGATCTCGCCTTCCTGTGCTTGACCGCCTCCCTTACCAGATTTACATCTATCACCTCTAAATAGTGTAAACGAAGTTATCCGAAACTTGTTACCTTAGCTTTACCTTCAACCTTGCGGGTTTGCTCCTTAAACCCCTTTCATCTACGGAAAAAATCTCGTATACGGTTTCCTCTGAGGGTAGATCGTCCACAATTACGGGAGCCTTTATAGGTTTTTCCTTAAGGGGTTTGCCGTTCCTGTGGACGATAAACCTGAGATCATCACGGGGAGACCTCCAGAATATGTAAATCTTTCCACCACGCACCGCATAGCTTACATCCTGCGGAGGCGGGGGTGGAAGGAAAAGCCTCGGAGGAACCCTAATTACAACGGGTTCCGTCTCGGCGCTCCCCACGACCTTTGTTATCCCATAGGTTTCCCCTTCGGCTTTTCTTTCTAAGCGAATTTCCTTTCCCTTAACCTCTCCTATGGGAGGGGGCAGGGGCATATCCGAATACCTGTAAACCCTGTAGGTGCCTTCCTCTTTAAACTTGACCACAAGCTCCCTGTCCCTGACTAGGATTCCATATTCGGGTTTACCTTCTACAGCTCCGCCTACACATTCTTTAACTGTTCTCTTACCTTCCTTTTGAATACGAAAACATAAAGGCTTTTTTGTGTATATAACCATATTCTTTCCGACTTTTCTCGCTTTTTCTACTTTTAATCCCTCCTCTTTTGGGACTATATAAACATACTTTCCTATCCTGTAAACCTCATAGTCAGGTTTTTTAGGTGGTTTGGGAGCTTTTTTAACTCCGCAAGCGCCAATAAACACCATTACAAAGCTAAAAATAAAAAACTTTAGCTCTTTCATGTTG
>WFYH01000030.1 GCA_015490215.1 Aquificaceae bacterium | reverse complement strand
GAAGAGCACGGTAGAGATGCATCTATAGTTGCTGTTGAGCATATTAAAATATTAAAAATGTTATTAAATGAAGCTGATAGGGATGAAGATGGAAACTAAATCATAAAGATAACCAATGAATGTATACTTTGCGGGTGGGCTGTCTAATCTCCGCTCCACAACCCTTTTCCACGCCATGGCAAGGCTCGGCTACGAGGGGCTTATAATCAGCTTTCCCGAAGAAACTTACTTGAGCGTGGGATACTTTGACAACGTCCCACAGATTATAGACCTTGAAAGGTGCAAAAAGCTCGGTATTCCCCTTATACGCAGGGAAGTAGGGGGTGGTCCTGTTCTCTTAGATAGGGGGCAAGTTTTCTATCAGCTCATTCTGAAAAGAGGTTCGGAGCACCTTCCCTTTAAGGTAGATGACGCCTACCGCAAGTTTTCTAAGCCTGTAATCCGAACCTACAAAAAGCTTGGCGTAGAGGTGGAATACAAACCCATAAACGATCTGGTGGTAAAAGGTTCGGGCAGAAAGATAAGCGGACAGGGAGCGGGAGACATAGGAAGGTGCTTTGTGTTTGTGGGGAACATCCTGATGCGCTTTAACACCCGTCTCATGGCGCAGGTGTTTAAACTCCCTGATGAGAGCTTCAGGGAGGATATGGTCAGGTTCCTTGAAGATAACCTGAGCTGGCTGGAAAGGGAAACTGATAAGAGCTTCCACGAAGAAGAGGTGGCAGAAGTCCTTATAGAGGAATTTTCCAAGGATCTACCCCTAAATGAGATTAAAGACATCCCCCCTGAAGCCATTAAGCTGGCGGACAAGCTAAAGGAAGAGCTTACTTCGGAGGAAACAACAATGGAAGACACGGGAAAAACCCACAGGCTTATAAAGATAAGGGAAGGTTTCTTTGTAAGGAATGCCCTTTTGAGAAGAAAAGATGAAAAAGTAAGGGTCAGCCTTGTGGTGGCGGAAGGAAAGGTAGCAAGGGTCAAGATAGAGGGAAACGGTTTTAATTTCCTTAAGAGGTTAGAAGGTGTCCCTTACTCCTACAAAGACCTGAAAGGTACCCTTGAAGTTATAATGCCGAAGGGGACGAACATTCAAACTGAGGATATACTTAAAGCCCTCTATGGATAGGGAAAGGCTCTGGAACTTTGTAGAGAGACTGAAGAGGGGTGTAACCGTTTCAGATATCATGGTATTCTCTTCGGAACCCAAGAGGGGCAGGTTTGCGGAGGAGATAAATCTTGAACTTTTCGCCCGCAGAGAAAGTGCCAAGCAAAGGCTTTTGTATATGAAGATCTTTCTCGGAAGGGGCTACTACAGGAATTGGATAGAGGTGTTCGGAATATCAGCAGAGATCTTCGGAGTTCCCTTCTTTAAATCCGAGGTTAAGGAGTTTGTCCTTGATAGTATTGCCCCCCTAACGGGAAGGCTTTTCTTTGAATACTATGAAGACAAAGAAACAACCCGCCAGCTCTCCTTAGGAGCTCCCCCTGCATTGACCGATTTGGGATTTTCCATAGCCATGAGGGGTTTTACCTATTTTAAAGACTGGTATTTCCCCGAGGGTCTTATGGAAGGAGGGCACAAGCTTCAGGCTGAAAAACCCACAAGCGAAGAGCGCCTCAAAAAACACCTACGAAAATTGGAAGAAGAGCTTAAGACTTTTCTGAAGAGGTGTTCCGATGAGGATATAAAAGCTAAAATGCTTAACAGGTTCCGGAAGCTCAAGGAACACTTCCAAGGTTTTGCAAGCGGTGGATGTTGATCTGTAATTATTTCTGCATCGGGGTGGTCAGTTCTCCAACCACTACTTGATAAGCTCAGGTAAGCTAAGGTTCTTGTGGTCTTTGTAGTTGAATCTGAGGGGAAGTTTCTCCAATATGCTTTGTCCAAAAATAGCTTTAGACCCACGCTGACCTCAGTATCCTACACTTTCACACATACACCTAAACCTGCCTTCACGCCAGCTTAGCCATCATAAACATGTTAAGTATGCCTACCTTAAATACTATCTCCTTCCTAATGTTCTTAAATCTCCTGCTCACTACATATTCTCCAAACCATCGCTTAAACACAGAAAAGAAACTCTCCCCAAACCATCTATAACCATATTCAACCTCTTCCTTCCACCGCCCCT
>WFYH01000029.1 GCA_015490215.1 Aquificaceae bacterium | reverse complement strand
TCGTGGACACAGCGGGGATAAGGGAGGCTACCGACCCCGTTGAAAGGATAGGTGTTGAGAGAACCTTGAAAAAGATAGAAGAGGCGGATGTGGTTCTCTTCGTGGTGGACGGTTCAAAGGAACTGTCTTCGGAGGACGAAGAGCTTTTTGAGAGGGTTAAAGGTAAGGATTTGATAGTGGCGGTGAATAAGGTGGACTTGGGGGTTAAAATCCCTCTTGAAAAATTTGAAGGTCATTCTATAATAAAAGTCAGTGCACTCACCGGAGAAGGTTTAAAAAATCTTGAAGAGGAAATCCTTAAAAAGGTAGGTGCTACGGTTCAAGAGGGCTTAAACATATATGTATCGGTCAGACACAAACAGCTCCTTGAAAAGGCTAAGGAGGTTCTTGAGAGGTTCAAGGAAGCCTACTCTAAGGAGGATATCAGTCCGGAGATAGCCATGCTTGATATAAGAGAAGCGGCGGATTACTTGGGTGAAATTGTTGGTGCGGTTACCACCGAGGATATTCTCGGGAACATCTTCTCAAGATTCTGTATAGGAAAATAGATCGGGAGGAAGTCATGCAGGAACTTCAAGAAAAAAAACTCTACACTTTGGAAGAGTTAAAGAAGATGACCCTCCACGAGCTTCAGAAGCTCGGCAAGGATCTGGGTCTGACAAGAACCACGGGGCTTAAGAAGGAAGAACTTATTGAGCGGATCTTGGAAGCTCAAGCCAAGGACGGAGGTCTGGTTTTTGTTAAAGGTGTCCTTGAGATACTCCCCGAAGGCTACGGCTTTATGAGGAGCGCCCAAAACAACTACATGCCCAGCTGGGAGGACGTCTACGTAGCTCCGTCCCAGATAAAGAAGTTCGGGCTAAGGACCGGAGACACCATAGTGGGTTTTGCCCGTCTCCCCAAGGAAGGCGAAAAGTATAAAGCACTCATAAAGATGGAGGCGGTGAACGGACTTCCCGCAGATCCCGAGGTCCTCAGATCCCGCCCTACCTTTGATAAGCTCACCCCCTACCACCCCACCGAGAGATTCAACCTTGAATACGACCCGAGGGAGCTTTCCACGAGGGTAATAAGCCTCGTTGCCCCCATAGGAAAAGGTCAAAGGGGTCTGATAGTGGCTCCTCCGAAGGCGGGAAAGACGGTCCTTCTGCAGAAGATATCCCGTGCCCTCATTCAAAATCACCCCGAGGTGTATCTGATAATCCTCCTCATAGACGAGAGACCCGAGGAAGTCACCGAAATGCGCAGGATAGTGGGCGACGGTGCGGAGGTTATAGCCTCAACCTTTGATGAACCCCCCGAGCGCCACATGCAGGTTGCCGAGCTGGTTATAGAGAAAGCCAAAAGGATGGTGGAACTCGGAAGGGACGTTGCCATACTCCTTGACTCTATGACCCGCTTTGCAAGAGCCTCAAACGCCGTTACTCCTCCCACGGGAAGGGTTCTATCGGGTGGTATAGAAGCGACCGCCCTGCAGAGACCCAAGAAGTTCTTCGGAGCGGCGAGGAACATAGAAGAGGGCGGGTCCCTTACCATAATAGCTACCGCCCTTATAGAGACGGGTTCCCGTATGGACGATGTTATCTACGAGGAGTTCAAGGGAACGGGTAACATGGAAATACACCTCGACAGAAGGCTTATGGAGAGGCGTGTCTTCCCCGCCATAAACATAGAAAAATCCGGAACCAGAAAGGAAGAGCTTCTGGTAGAGGACTGGGAACTTCAGAGGATGTGGGTCTTGAGAAAGTTCTTGGCTACCATGGATCCCGTAGAAGCTATGGAGTTTCTCCTTGACAAGCTCAAGCGCTTTAAGACCAACGCGGAGTTCCTCAAGGCTATGAACGCATAGTATAATATTTGGCTCTCCGGAGGTTGAAAATGAAGAAGGGAATACACCCCGAGCTTCAGCCCACTACTTTCGTGTGCGGTTGCGGGAACACCTTCACCTTGCTTTCCACCAAGGGCGGAACGGTTCACGTGGAGGTGTGCAACCAGTGCCATCCCTTCTACACCGGGAAGCTGAGGCTAAAGCCCTTCTTTTTGGAGATAGCCTCTCCCGGTGATAAGAAGGAAGGTTAATGCTCAAGAGGGAGCTTCTTGATAAGTTAGAAAAGCTATCCCAGCGCTACAAACATCTTGAAGAAGAGCTTTCAAAACCCGAGGTAATAAAGGACGTAAAGCGCTACAGAGAGCTTAGCAAGGAACACAAAGAGCTTGCGGAGGTTCACGAGACCTTCAGGGAATACAAGAAGGTTTTAAAGGAGATCTCGGACGCCAAGGAGCTTTTAAAAAGCCCCGAACCCGAAATAAGGGAGCTTGCCCAAGAGGAGTTGGAAAATCTTCAGGAGAAAGCAAAGCGCTTAGAGGAAAGGTTGAAAGTCTTTCTGGTTCCCAAGGATCCCAACGACTCAAAGAACGTGATCCTTGAGATAAGGGCAGGTGCGGGCGGAGAGGAGGCGGCTCTATTTGCAGCGGATCTGCTTAGGATGTATCAAAAGTACGCAGAGGATAAGGGTTGGAACTTCAGCATCCTGAGCGCCAACAGGACGGGTCTGGGGGGTTTTAAGGAGGTTATAGCCCTCGTTGAGGGAGAAGGGGCTTACTCAAGGCTCAAATACGAGAGCGGAGTCCATAGAGTCCAGAGGATCCCCGTAACCGAATCAGGTGGCAGAATTCACACCTCAACCGCTACCGTTGCGGTTCTGCCTGAGGCGGACGAGGCGGACGTAGAGATAAACCCCCAAGATCTGAGGATAGAAACCTTCAGAGCTTCTGGTGCGGGGGGTCAGTATGTAAATACCACTGAAACGGCGGTGCGCATAACCCATATTCCTACGGGTATAGTGGTTACCTGTCAAGATGAAAGGTCCCAGTTTCAAAACAAACAGAAGGCTCTGCGTATACTCTATGCAAAGCTAAAAGACTACTACGAAAGAAAAAAGATGGAAGAGATAGCCAAAGAGAGGAAAGAGCAGGTGGGCACCGGGGAAAGGAGCGAAAAGATAAGAACCTACAACTTCCCCCAAAACAGGGTAACTGACCACAGGATAAACCTTACCTTATACAAGCTCCAAGACATACTTGACGGGAAGTTGGACGAGATAATAGATGCCCTCAGGGCAAGGGAGTTGGAAGAGAGGTTAAAGCTCGCCGAAACTTAGTTTCCCTTAAAGGGTATGCTTATCCAGAGTTCTTCCCTATCCTCTTCGTTCTTCCTGAGGGTGACGTCTATGCCTCTGGCGTCAAACTGGGGATACTTGGAAAAGAGGTTTATGAGATCCTCTTTCAGCCTCTCTACCATGCTCGGCGGAAGACCCTGCCTTTCGTAACTGAGAACGAGCATCAACCTCTGCTTGGCAACGTCCTTACTCTTCTTTCCGAAAAGCGATCTCAGACCCAGCACCTCTACCCTCCGAACAGCCGGCTCAAGAAGCCTTCTTTCTCTCCGTATCTCCTCATGGGGACCTCTTCGCCGAGGGTCCTTCTGGCTATGTCCATTATCGCTTTGGAGGCGTTGTAGCTTTGATGAAGAACTATAGGCTCCCCTCTGTTGGTAAAGTCAACGAGCTTTTCCTCCTCGGGAACTATACCTATTAGGGGGGCTTTTAGTATGTCAACTATGTCCTCTACCGCAAGCATCTCTCCCTTTTTAACCATCTTCCACCTTATCCTGTTAATTATTATCCCGTAATCCTCTTTGTCCATACTTTCCAAAAGCCCTATTACCCTGTCCGCATCCCTAACGGAAGAGACCTCGGGGTTTACCACTATGTAGGCTCTGTCTGCGGGACTTACCGCTATCTTGAATCCCTGCTCTATGCCTGCGGGGGAGTCTATCAGGATAAAGTCAAAGTCCGCTTCCTTTTTTAGCTTTTCCACCAGATCAAGCCACTTATCTGGGTCAACCGCATCTTTGTTTTTAGTCTGGTTTGCCGGCAGAAGGTAAAGGCTAAGCCCTCTTTTGTCCTTCACAAAGGCTTTCTCGGGTGTAGCCCTTCCTTCAAGGACGTCAAGGATATCGTAGACTATGCGGTTTTCAAGCCCGAGGATCATATCAAGGTTTCTAAGACCTATGTCCGCATCTATGAGCAGAACCTTCTTTCCCAACTTCGCCAAAGCCACCCCGAGGTTTGCGGTCAGGGTGGTCTTTCCAACTCCTCCCTTTCCTGAAGTAACAACTATGACCTCTGCCATCCTCTTGTCTCCTAAACTTTATCTAAAACTATCATACCATCCTCAACCTTTGCCACTTCGGGGTATCCGGGGGAGACCCTCTCCGACTCTTCGGAAATGGCTATCTTCCTTCCTATTCTTATCTGCTGGGGTTCCATCTTGAGGGCAACCACCACCGCACTTTCATCTCCCAAGGCGCCCGCTATGGCTATTCCCCTCAGGGCACCCATAACGATTATGTTCCCCACCGCCACCACCTCCGCATCCTTGTTTACGTCCCCCAAGACCAAGATATCCCCGCCGTGCTCTACCTTCTGTCCCGATCTCAGGGAGCGGTCAACTATCAGGAGCCTTTCGGGTTTGGCTTTGGCTTCTTCCCCTTTCCTTTTGCTCGGTGCTATCCTGTGGATGCTTTCAAGGTTCAAGTTCTTTAAAAACTCCTCAATCTCCCTTACCCAATCTTGGGGAAGTTCCTCGGCGTTTTCTATTAAAAAGTAACCGCCTTCAAAGAGCTTTCCCTTTATCCTTTCGCGTAGTTCCTCCTTGATGGATTCTATGTTTTCTTCGCCTCTTATCCTTACCGAAATGACGGGAAGCGTAATTCCTCTTATCTCTACCACTTCAATTTATAATCTTACAGTAAACCGTGCCCCTTCGGAGGGAAAGTAAATGAAGCTACAGGTAGACAGGGAAGAGTTTGAGGAAATCCTGAAAAAGGCAAGGGAAGCCACCGAGAAAAAGTCAGCTTTGCCCATACTTACAAACTTTTTAATATCCGCCGAGGGTGACAGGGTAACGGTGAGGGCGACCGACCTCGAAAACTATTTGACCCTTTCCCTTAAAGCGGATGTGGAGGAGGAAGGGAAAGTATGTGTGAGTTCAAAGACCCTTTCGGACATAGTAAGGAACCTAAACTCCGCCCTCGTTTTGCTTGAAACCGAAGGGGAAAAGCTTGTCGTTTCGGGGGGAAGGAGCAGGTTCAAACTCCCCACGGTCCCCACGGAAGACTTCCCGGAGTTTCCGGAAGCTCAGGGAAATGAGGAGATCATAGCGGGCAGCAAACTCCTTGAGGGTATAGACAAGACCGAATATGCCATAGCCAAGGAGGAAACCCGCATAGCCCTTCAGGGTATGCTCCTCAGGGGTGTTGATGGAAAGGTTCACTTTGTCGGCTCCGATGGGCACAGGCTTGCCCTCTACGAAGCGGAAGGGGAGTTTTCTTCGGAGCTTCTCATTCCGAGGAAGAGCCTGAAGGTCCTTTCCAAGCTCCTGACGGGAACCGAGGACGTAGCTGTGTCAAAGAGCGAAGAGGGGAGCTTTGCGGTCTTTAAGACGGAGGAGTGGAACCTGACCGTTCGCCTCCTTGAAGGGGAATACCCCGACTACTTGGCGGTCATACCTTCCGAATTCAGAGCGGAGGTTCTCATAGACAGGGAGGAGACCAAAAAGGCACTCAGAAGGCTTGGGGGTCTTGCGGAAGGAGGTATGTTCCCCGTAAAGATAACCCTCAGCGACAACCTGATGATCCTTGAGTTCACCGACCCCGAGTTCGGAGAGGGTAGGGAAGAGTTAGATGTGGACTTTATGGGGGAAAACTTTGAGATAGGTTTCAACGGCAAGTATCTGATTGAAGCCTTGGACTCCTTTGACTCGGACAAGATATGGATGAAGTTCACCGATCCCGATTCGGCTTCGCTGATGGAAGCGGACGACTACGAGAAGGATCCCTACAAATGTATAATTATGCCCATGAGAGTATAAGGGGGAAGATATGAAGCTGATCGTGTTTCTTCTTAGCCTTCTTCTGGTCATACCTCACCTCTCCTGGACAAAACCCTCCAAAGCCAAAAAGGACAAAAAGGTTTATGTGGCAAAAACCAAGAAGGGTGTAAAGTATAAGAAGAAGAGAAAGCGCTACAGATACATAAGGTATCCCTTCAGGGCTAACACCCGTGTGAGCGGAGACAGGATAAAGCTCCAAGACATGATAAGGGACCTTTATGAGTAGAGACAGCCTAAAGATAATAGAAGAACTCAAACTAAAGCAGGGGGACACTTGGCGTGTCCTTAAGATAATGAGCGAATTCGTTCAGGGCTTTGATGAACTCGTCAGGGTCGGTCCTGCGGTCACCTTCTTCGGGAGCGCAAGAACCAAAGAAGACAACAAATACTACAGGCTCGCTTACGAGACCGCCTACGTTTTGGGAAAGCTCGGATACGCCATAATTACCGGAGGCGGACCGGGGATCATGGAGGCGGCAAACAGGGGAGCCTACGACAGCGGAACCCTATCTGTGGGACTCAACATAGAGATACCCCGAGAACAGCATCCGAACCGCTATCAGAATCTCTCCCTGAAGTTTGACTACTTTTTCGTCCGCAAGGTTATGCTCCTTAAATACTCCCTCGCCTATGTGATTTTCCCCGGAGGCTTCGGAACCTTTGACGAACTTTTTGAAGCCCTTACCCTAATTCAGACGGGGAAAAGCCACAAGTTTCCCCTGATCCTCTTCGGAAGCGAATACTGGAAAGACCTTTTGGATTATATGAAGAGGATTATGGTAAGGTTCGGAACTATAGACGAAGAGGATCTGAACCTCATGAAGGTGGTAGACGAACCGGGACAGGTGGTAGAGATAGTCTACGAGCGAAGCAAGGAAAAATACCGCTACCTTGAGGAATACTACGGGGAGGAAACGAGCTTTATGGAAAAGCTCAGGAGGATCCTGAAGCGCCATGAGGCTGGTGCATATCGCTGACCTTCATGCCGGCAAGACCCTCGGCAAGGTAAGTAGGAACCCCGATCTCCACCACGCCCTTGCCCAGATAGAGAGCTTTATAAGGGAGAACAGGGTGGACCTCGTGCTCATCGCAGGGGACGTTTTTGACAAGGCAAACCCCGACAACGAATCCAAGGAACTTATCTTTGATTTCTTCCTGAAGCTGAAAGAGATAGGGTCCCAAGCGGCGGTAGTGGCGGGAAACCACGACAGCTACGACTTTATGAAGAGCATAAGGGGTATCTCTTCCCTTGCCAACGTCCACATATACGACAGACCCTCTTCAAAGAGAGCCTTTTTCACCTTCGGGGATCTCAAGATAGCTTGTCTGCCTTACCCCTCCGAGAGGCTCATAACCTCCGCAGGGGAAGACTCAAAGAAGAAATACGCGGAGCTTGTGGAGAAGTTCATCCGCTTTTTAGCCAAGGGAGTGGAGGGAGCGAAATACAGGATACTCCTTGCCCACCTGTTTGTAGCGGGATCCGTTTACACCTCTACGGAGAAGGAAGCCACCCTATCGGACAATTACGCCGTTCAGCCCTCCGCCCTGAGCGACGGCTTTGACTACGTGGCTCTCGGGCATGTCCACAAGCACCAAAAGCTCAAGGGCGTGGACTGCCCAGCCTACTACGTGGGAACACCCTACCCCCTTGACTTTTCGGAGGCGCAAGATGGCAAGTTCTTTAACTTTATACTCCTTGAGGGAGACCTGCCCAAGGTAGAAGCTGTGCCTCTCTCGGTGAAAAACCCCCTTTACAGCTTTAAGCTCCGCCAGAGCGAAGTTCTTAAGAAACTGCCCGACTTGGAGGAGCTTACGGGCTACATAAAGGTGACCGTTGAAGTGGAAAGGGGCGATACCCTCGGGGCTGTTACCGAAAGACTAAGATCTGCCCTCAGGGAGAGGCTCCTTCGTGTAGAGTTTGTTTTTAAAGAGGAAAAGAGATCTCAGCTCCCCAAGCTTTCCTCTCTGGATCCGCTGAGCGCCTACATGACCTACTACAAGAGCGTCCACGGGGGTGAGATGCCCCAGTCCGTTAAGGAGGTTTTTTTGGAACTTCTATCACGGGCAGAAGGCTGAGCTATGGTAAGCTTTTGATAGACCATGGATATCCTCTGGGCACCTTGGAGAAGCCACTACGTTGAGAACGTAGACAACATAGAAGGGTGTTTTCTCTGCAACGCCTTGGCTCAACCTCCCGAAAAACATAGGGAACACCTCGTCCTCTACGTGGCACAGAGGAGCTTTATCATCCTCAACAAATATCCCTACAACTCGGGACACCTGATGATAGTTCCCAAAAAGCACACGGGAGACTACGAGGAGCTGGAAGAGGATACGGTCCTTGAAATGGACAGGCTCCTGAGGCTTTCCTTGAGGATACTGCGCAAAGTCTTCAGTCCTCACGGGTTCAACATAGGATACAACCTCGGAAGACCCGCAGGGGCGGGGCTTGAAAGCCACATCCACATGCACGTTGTCCCCCGCTGGAACGGAGATACCAACTTCATGCCCGTTATAGGAAAAACTAAGGTTATATCCCAAGACCTCTGGGACACCTACGACCGACTCAAGGAAGC
>WFYH01000028.1 GCA_015490215.1 Aquificaceae bacterium | reverse complement strand
TCAAAAAGCTCTTCGTCCTCCGAAGACAGTTCCTTTGAACCGTCCACCACGAAGAGAACCACATCCGCCTCTTCTATCTTTTTCAAGGTTCTCTCAACACCTATCCTTTCAACGGGGTCGGTAGCCTCCCTTATCCCCGCTGTGTCCACGAGCCTGACGGGTATACCCTTCAGATTTAAGGTCTCTTCTATATAATCCCGTGTGGTCCCCGCTATGTCGGTAACTATGGCTCTGTCTTCCCTGAGGAGGGCATTAAAAAGGGACGATTTTCCCACGTTAGGCTTACCCACTATCGCTAACTTTATCCCTTCTCTGAGGAACCTTCCCACACGGGCGGTTTCAAGGAGTCTGTCAATTGAATCCAAAACCCGGGAAAGGGTATCTAAGACCTGCTCCTTTGTGATGGTAGGTATGTCCTCTTCGGAAAATTCAATGTCCGCCTCCAAGTAAGCGCACAGCTCAAGGAGGGCTTCCCTTAGTGGTGTTATGTGTTTGCTCAGCTCACCCCTGAGCTGGCGGAGGGCTACCCTTCGGGCAAGGTCCGTTTTTGCCGCAATCAAGTCCGCCACCGCCTCCGCTTGGGTCAGATCCAATTTGCCGTTTAAAAAAGCCCTCTTTGTGAACTCCCCCGGCTCTGCAAGTCTGCACCCCGCCCTAAGGAGAACTTCAAGGACCCTTTGGAGTATTAAAGGGTTGCCGTGGAGGTAAAGCTCTACCATATCCTCACCCGTGTAGCTACGGGGACTTTTGAAGTAGATCATAATTCCTTCGTCAATGATCTCCCCTTTTTCGTTCAGGAACTGACCGTAGTGGGCGTAGCGGGGCTTTATATCCCCCGTGGTTTTGAAGAACCTCTTTACTATGTCCAAAACCCCCCTTCCTGAGAGGCGAACTATGCCTATGGCACTCTCCCCGAAAGGGGTAGCTACGGCGGCTATAGGTTCCCTCATAACCTCAGGCGGTGGTCAGGTCTTGGTCGTTGAACCTCTTGAGTATATCATGCTTTACGGAGGGTCCTGCAAGGGCACCCAGAAGTTCAGCAAGTTCGTAGAGGAGAATCCTTTTTTCCTCCTCTTCCAAAGAGGAGAGGTCTATCTCTAAAGGATCAAGGGGTATCTCCAAGTTTCCCATGGAAGGGTTAGTTATTGAAAGGTCATGTACTATCCTGCTGAGTATGTATCTGAGCGCATCCCTACCGATAAGCCTTTCTCCCTCACCGAGAACCTCCCTCAGCAGTTCCTCCATAACTTTCCAATAGCTCCATAAGTCTATTGTAATCCACGGGAGGGGAAATTAGGTAGCCCTGCCCTTCGTCGCAGTCCAAGTTAACAAGTTCCCTCAGCTGTTCTTCCGTCTCTATCCCCTCCGCAAGGGCTACCGCCCCTATGCTGTGGGACAGGTCTATTATGGTTTTTACCACGCTCTTTGCCCTTTCCTTTTCCATCATCGCTAAAACGAAGCTCTTGTCAATTTTTATCTTATCTATGTCAAACTCTATCAGGTAGTTCATAGAGGAGTAACCTGTTCCGAAGTCGTCTATGGCTATCTTAATGCCCATGTCCTTGAGGTTCCTTAGGATCTCCTTAGACTTTTCGGGATCCCTCATGGCGGTGCTCTCGGTGATCTCAAAGAGCAGGTTCCCGCCCTTTACCCTGTGCTTTTTGAGGGTTTTTTCTATCTTGGAAAGGAGCTTTTCATCGGAGAACTGCCTTGCGGAGAAGTTTATACCCACAAACAGGTCGTAGCCCTTCTTGCGGATCTTTGAAATGTCCTCAAGGGCTTTGTCAAGGACAAAATAGCCGAGTTTCACTATCAGGCCCGTGTTCTCTGCTATTGGGATAAAGCGAACGGGGGATATGAGTCCGAGTTCGGGATGTTGCCAGCGCAGGAGCGCCTCAACTCCTATTATCTTCCTGTCGTAGAGCCGGAAGATGGGCTGGTAGTAAAGGATGAACTCTCTCCTTTCAAGAGCGTCTTTGAGAGAGATCCTAAGTATTGCCTCCTCAACTGTCTCTTTCTCTATATCCTTGGAATAGAAGTAAACAGCACCTTCGCCCACCTCCTTTGAAGTCCTCAGGGCAAGCTCCGCCTTACGAAGCAGGTCCTGAGCATTCTCACCGTCGGTAGGGTATACGGAAACGCCGTAGTTGGCGTTCAGGTGCACCGTGTGGGTGTTTACGGTAAAGGGCTGATCAAAGATGGATCTTATCTTGTTTACCACCACCGTGATGTCTTTCTTCCTGCGCAGACCTCCCACGATTATGCCGAACTCGTCTGCAAAGAACCTTCCCACTATGTCGCTCTCCCTTAGGATCCTTTTGAGCCTCCTTGCCACCTCCCTGAGAACCGCATCCCCTACCTTTGTCCCGTAAGAAGCGTTCACGTAGCGGAAGCGGTTAAGGTCAAGGACTATAACCGCAAGATACTCCTTCCTGCGGGCTGCTAAGTTTATGTAGCTTTTCAGCTCCTCAAGGAAAAAGAGCCTGTTGGGAAGACCCGTGAGAGGGTCGTAGAAGGTTATCTTAAGAAGTTCCGCCTCAAGTTCCTTCTGTTTGGTTATATCTATGCCCACCGCAAGGCCTGCACACCCTCCCTTGTATTTGACCGTATCCGCATAAAGTCTTACTATCCTCTTTTC